>NZ_JBNNWE010000008.1:0-94617 GCF_050280905.1 Pseudomonas sp. NPDC086278 | reverse complement strand
GTGTGCAGTAACTCTTCGAGTTTCAGGTCGGGGCGGCTGCTGACCAGTTCGATGTCGAAACAGAAGGGCTGATTGAGGGTTTCGCGACCGACGAAACTGAGCACTTGCAGGTCGGTGGAAACGCCTTCGAGGGTCAGGGAAATATGGATTGCGTTTGCGTCCTGCATGCCTTGAATTCCGTCCGTTGGATAAGCTGGGACGGATGGTGCCGCATTGAAGCCGCTCGTTCAAGGCGCAAATGGCGTCGGCACGCGGGCTGATGGCCATGGGGAAAACCGTTGGTTAAACGGTTTTGCTCAATAAATACGGGCGATCTATTGTCATGACTGCAACAACCCTTTACCTGTCGCTCTCCCAAACTCAGCGCAAATCCAGTTGCTGCCGATACGGCAAATCCGGCCCGGTCTTGCTGCACGTCAGCGCCGCTGCCTGCACCGCAAATTTCAACATCCCGTCGATTTGCTCACGCCCAAGCGATTGCACCCCCTCGAGCGAATCCAGTTGATGTTCCGTCAGCCAGGTAATCAACGCGGCCTGGAAGGTGTCGCCGGCGCCTACCGTGTCGGCGATCTTCACCGAACACGCCGGAACCGACCACGAACCATGGGCCTTGCTGAACACCGTCGCTCCTTCGCCGCCACGGGTCAGAAACACCAACTGACAGCGATGCTGCAGCCAACCTTCAATGACGCGCTGCGGGTCCTGTTCGGGATACAACAGGCTCAAATCCTCGTCGCTGACTTTGATCAAGTCGGCCAACTCAACCAATGTCGCAATCCGAGAGCGCCACAGTTCTATATTCGGTTCAGGGTTGAGTCGCACGTTCGGATCAAGGCTGATCAGGCGCTTGCCACTTTCTCGCTGCACCAGCGTCAGCAGCGTGTCGGCAATCGGTTGCACCACCAGCGAGTACGAGCCGATGTGCAGGCCGCGCACTTCAGGACCCAATTGCGGCAGATGCTCAAGTCGCAATTGCCGGTCCGCGCAGCCTTCACCACGGAAGCTGTAATGCGGCGAGCCGTTGGCGCCGACAGCCACCATGGCCAACGTGGTCGGTGCGGCGAAATCCACCAGGTAATCGGCGCGCACGCCTTCTGCCTGCAAAACCTGCTGCAACCGTCGACCGAGGTAGTCGGTGGAGAGCCCCGCAAACAACGCCGCGTCCACGCCCAGTCGACGTAAACCGACGGCAACGTTGAACGGAGAACCGCCGGCGATTGCCTTGAAATTCACTTTTGAAGCCAGGCCGCTGGCATCGTCTTCGCTGAAGAAATCGAACAGCGCTTCGCCACACACCAGATACATAATTGTTCGCTCTTTAAAGGGTTGCGACATGCTGTTGATAGCGTTCATAGGCCTGCTGACAGGCCGCTACATTGTCTGCGATCGGCAGGGTTTCGCTGGCCAGGTCGAGTTTGACGCAGCGCTCGCACAACTGCGCCAACGTGTCCTCGTGCCCGTTTGCCGACGACGTGCACCACGCCGCCTGAATCGCCGCGCCCAGGGCGGCGGCTTCGCTTTGTTCGGTGCAGATCACCGGGGTGTTCATGATGTCGGCGACGATCTGGCGCCACACCGGACTTTTCGAGCCGCCGCCGATCAGGCAGATGCGCAGGCTTTGTAAGCCATTCTGGCGCAGCAGGTCCAGTCCATAACGCAAACCGAAGGTCGTGCCTTCGACCACCGCCCGGCAGAGGTTGGCCGGTGTCAGGTTGGTCATGTTCAAACCCAGCAGGCTGCCGGTGGCGTGGGGCAGGGCGGGAACGCGTTCGCCGTTGAGAAATGGCAGCATGCAGACACCTTCGGCACCGATGGGCGCTTGTGACACGCGCTCATTGAACTGGTCGATATCCAGCTCGAACAACTCGCGAATTACCCCGGTGGCGTTGGTCAGGTTCATGGTGCAGATCAGCGGCAACCAGCCGCCGCTGGACGAACAGAACGTCGCGACCGATGCATCGGGGCTGACTTTCGGTTGGTCGCAGTACGCGTAAACCGTCCCCGACGAACCGAGGCTCATGGTGATTGCGCCGGGTTTGATGTTGCCGGTGCCGATGGCACCCATCATGTTGTCGCCGCCACCGCTGGAGACCAGTGCCTGCGGGTTGACGCCCAGGTGTTCGGCAATGCCCGGCAGGATCGTGCCGACAGCCTGATGCGCGTCGATCAGTTCCGGCAACGCCGCTTGCAGGCGCCCGCCGGGATCGATGTCGCGCAGCAACTGCAAATCCCACTGGCGGGTGCGCACGTTGAAATAACCGGTGCCGGAGGCGTCGCCGTATTCGCTGCAACTGCGCCCGGTGAGCCAGAAATTGAGGTAATCGTGGGGTAGCTGGATGTGGGCAATTCGGGAAAAAATCTCGGGATGCTGTTCCTTGGTCCATAGCAACTTGGAAACGGTATAGCCCGGCGCGATCACAATGCCCAGGCGCTCCAGCGAACCGTCTTCACCGCCCAGATGCGCGAGCAAACGGTCGTTCTGCGGGGTGGATTCGGTGTCGCACCAGAGCTTGGCGGGGCGCAGCACCTGGTCTTGATCGTCGAGCAGCACCAAGCCGTGTTGCTGGCCGGAGACGCCGATGCCGAGGATCGACTGGCCGTCGACATTGGCCGCAAGCAAGGCGCGGCGAGTGGCGAGGGTGAACGCTTCCAGCCACTCGTCAGTGTCCTGCTCGCGGCGGCCATTGGCGCCGCTGATCATCGTGTGCGCGGCGGCACCCTGGCCCAGCACCTGACCGCTGACGGCATCGAGGATGATGGCTTTAGTGCCCTGGGTGCCGCAGTCGATGCCGAGGAATAGTTGTTGGTTTGCCATGGAAGGTCCTTGGTGTGTCAGGTCGGTCTCGGTGAAGCCATTCGCGAGCAAGCGCGCTCCCACAGGAGATGTTCACTGGCCAGCAGCTTCGCCAACGATCCAATGTGGGAGCGGGCTTGCTCGCGAAGACGCCAGTGAATTCACCACCGCTGTCAGGCCAACACGCGCTCCAGCGTCCGCGTAACCCCCACTTCGCGCAAACTGTTGCAGCACCACTCAAACGCCGCCACAAATTCGGGCGAGTTCGGAATCGCCGTGCCAAAGATCTCTTCAACCTCCAGCAGCCGCTGGGTCAGCAGCGCATCATCCGCCACCAGCGCCTGGCAGAACGTCGCTCGCGGGTCCGGAATGCCATAGGTCGCGCCGTTTTCATCCACGCCTTTGAGGTACAGCGCCCAGGCTGCCACTACCAACGCCGCGCGCCGGGTTTCCTGACCATCGGCAATCAACCGGTTAATCGTCGGGACAGTGAACTTGGGAAATTTCGACGAACCATCCGAACACACCCGCTCCAATTGATCGGCAATCGCCTGATTGGAGAAGCGCGCCACCAGCGTGTTCTTGTAATCGGTCAGGTCAATCCCCGGCACCGGCGACAGCTGCGGTGTCACGTCCAGGTCCATGTAAGCGCGCATGTACCGCACAAACAGCGGATCGTTCATGGTCTCGTGAACGAAGCGATAACCCTTCAAAAACCCCAGGTACGTCAGCGCCAGATGGCTGCCGTTGAGCAGTTTGATCTTCATCTCTTCATACGGCGTGACGTCGTCGGTGAACTGCACGCCGACCTTTTCCCAGGCCGGGCGCCCATTGACGAATTTGTCTTCCAACACCCATTGCACAAACGGTTCGCAGACCACCGGCCAGGCATCGTCGACCCCATGTTTGTCGGCCAGTTGCAGACGATGCTGGGTGCTGGTCATCGGCGTGATGCGGTCGACCATCGCGTTCGGGAAACTGACATTGCTTTCGATCCAGTCCCGCAGATCGGCATCGCGCAGGGCGGCGAAGGCGAGCAAGGCCTTGCGGGTTACCGCGCCGTTGTGCGGCAGGTTATCGCAGGACATCAAGGTGAACGCTGGCGTGCCGGCTGCACGGCGCTTGGCCAACGCCGCGCAAAGAAAACCGAACACGGTTTTCGGTGCGTCCGGGTGGGCCAGGTCGTGCTGAATTTGTGGCAGGTGCGCCATGAACTCGCCGTTGCTGTCATCGATGCAATAACCGCCCTCGGTGATGGTCAGCGAGACGATGCGAATCTGCGGGCTGGCGAGTTTGTCGATCAACGCGGTGGCGCTGTCTTCGGCCAGCAGCATGTCGCGTATGGCGCCGATGACCCGGACTTCAGTGTCGTCGGTATCGCCCAGCTCAAACAGGGTGAACAGGTAATCCTGTTCTTTCAGATCATCCCGGGCGCGACGGTCTTCGGCGCGCAGGCCGACCCCGCAAATTGCCCAGTCCAATGCTTCGCCGGTGTTCATCAAGGCATCGGTGTAATACGCCTGATGCGCGCGATGGAAACCGCCGACGCCGATGTGCGCGATGCCTTGGCGCGTGTCGCTCAAGGCGTAGGCAGGCAGGGCGACTTCGGGGGCGAGGCGGTTGAGGTTCTGTTTATTGAGTTTCATCACAAGCTCTCGACATCAGGCCGCGGCGCGCAGTGGGCGGGTGAGCGCCACGCCGTCGGCATCAAATAAATGGCAGTGTTCGGCGTCCAGACGCAGGCTCAAGGCCTCGCCATAACGGCTGGCCAGATCGCCGCGAACCCGCATGGTCAGGGCTTCGCCGGACGTGGTCAGCACGTGGCAGAAGGTGTCGCTGCCCAGGCGTTCGCTGACGTCGGCAGTGACTTGCAGCGTGCAATCGCCGGTTTGCGCCAGTTCCAGATGTTCGGGGCGAATGCCCAGGGTCACCGCGCCGCCGACACTCAGGTTGGCGCCGCTCAGCGGCAACGTGATGCGGGTACCGGCATCGAGCAGCACTTCGCAGTTCTGGCTTTCGACGCGGGTGACCTTGCCCTTGAGAAAGCCCATTTTCGGCGTACCGAGGAAGCCGGCGACAAACAGGTTGGCCGGTTGGTGATAGAGGTCCAGCGGCGAGCCGACTTGTTCGATTTTGCCACCGTTGAGCACCACCACTTTGTCGGCCATGGTCATAGCTTCGACCTGGTCGTGGGTCACGTAAATCATCGTCGCTTGCAGGTCTTTGTGCAGGCGCAGCAGTTCCAGGCGCATTTGCACGCGCAGGGCAGCGTCGAGGTTGGATAGCGGTTCGTCGAAGAGGAAGATTTTCGGGTTGCGCACAATCGCCCGGCCGATGGCCACGCGCTGACGTTGGCCGCCAGACAGTTGCTTGGGCTTGCGCTCCAGCATCGGCCCGAGCTCAAGAATGCGTGCCGCTTCGCCGACTTTCTTCTCGACTTCGGCTTTCGATTCACCGGCCAGATCCAGGGCAAACGACATGTTTTTGCGCACGGTCATGTGTGGGTACAGCGCGTAGGTCTGGAACACCATCGCCAGGTCACGCTTGGCCGGGCTGACTTCGGTGATGTCGCGGCCATCCAGCTCGATAGTGCCGCCGCTGACTTCTTCCAGGCCGGCGATCAGGCGCAGCAGGGTGGATTTGCCGCAACCCGACGGGCCGACAAAGACCACGAATTCCTTGTCGTTCACTTCCAGGTCGATGCCTTTGATGATGGAAAAGCCTTCGAAGCCTTTTTGCAGATTCTTGATTTTCAGGTTGGCCATGATGATGGGCCTCCGCACTATTGTTATTCGATTGAGCCGCAAGAGCTTTTTTGTGCGAGCAAGCTCGCTCCCACAGGGGATTGTGTTGAGTGGGGAATATTCATTTCACGGCGCCGAACGACAGGCCGCGGACCAGTTGTTTCTGGCTGATCCAGCCGAAGATCAGGATCGGCGCGCAGGCCAGCGTCGACACGGCCGACAACTTGGCCCAGAACAGACCTTCAGGGCTTGAGTACGAGGCGATCAACGCGGTCAGTGGCGCAGCTTTGGACGAGGTCAGGTTCAGCGACCAGAACGCTTCGTTCCAGCACAGGATCAGCGACAGCAACACCGTGGACGCCAGGCCACCCTTGGCGATGGGCAGCAGCACCCGGACCATTTCCTGCCACAGCGTGGCACCGTCGAGGCGTGCGGCTTCGAGGATGTCTTTAGGGATGTCTTTGAAGTAGGTGTAAATCATCCACACCACAATCGGCAGGTTGATCAGCGTGTAAATCACGATCAGCGCAATGCGCGTGTCGAGCAGGCCAAAGCTCTTGGCCAGCAGGTAAATCGGCATCAGCACGCCCACCGGCGGCAGCATTTTGGTGGAGAGCATCCACAGCAGCGTACCCTTGGTGCGTTTGGTTTCGTAGAACGCCATCGAGTAAGCCGCCGGCACCGCGATCAGCAGGCACAGGGCCGTGGCGCTGAAGGAAATCACTACCGAATTCCAGGCGAAGCTGAAGTAATCGCTGCGCTCGTTGATGTGCAGGTAGTTCTCCAGCGTCGGCGTGAAGATGAACTGCGGCGGTGTGGCGAAAGCGTCGATTTCGGTTTTGAAACTGGTCAGTACCATCCAGAAGATCGGGAAGAAAATCAGGATCGCGATGGCCCAGGCCAGCGTGCCGAGCAGCACACTTTGCAGACGACGGGATTGTTGAAGGGTCATGGCGCAGGCCTCAGGCTTTGTCTGTCAGGTTTTTGCCGATCATGCGCACCAGCACGATGGCCGCGATGTTGGCAATCACCACCGCGATCAAACCGCCGGCGGACGCCATGCCGACATCGAACTGCACCAGCGCCTGGTTGTAGATCAGGTACGCCAGGTTGGTCGAGGCGTAGCCGGGGCCGCCGTTGGTGGTGGTGAAGATTTCGGCGAACACCGAGAGCAGGAAGATGGTTTCGATCATCACCACGACGGCAATCGGCCGCGCCAGGTGCGGCAGGGTCAGGTGCCAGAAGATCGCGATGGGCCCGGCGCCATCGAGGCGTGCGGCTTCTTTCTGTTCCTGGTCGAGGGACTGCATGGCCGTCATCAAAATCAGGATCGCGAAGGGCAGCCACTGCCACGACACAATGATGATGATCGACAGCAGCGGGTAATGCGCCAGCCAGTCCACCGGTTGCGCACCGAAGAGCTTCCAGACGTAGGCGAGAATCCCCGACACCGGATGGAAAATCAGGTTCTTCCAGATCAGCGCACCGACGGTCGGCATGATGAAGAACGGCGAGATCAGCATGACGCGCACGATGCCGCGACCGAGAAACTCACTGGCCTCCAGCAAGGCGCTGATCAACACGCCGAACACCACACTGATCAGCAACACGCTGCCGACCAGCAGCAAGGTATTGGTGGCGCCGGGCAGGAAGCCCGAATCGGTGAGGAAATAGGTGAAGTTGTCCAGCCCGACGAACTCGTTCTCGCCAGGGTTGAGCAGGTTGTAGCGGATCATCGAAAAGTACACAGTCATGCCCAGCGGCACGATCATCCACAGCAGCAACAACGCCACTGACGGGCTGACCAGAAACCAGCCGGGATTGGCCAGCCGGCTTTTGCGCACCGGTTGGGGAATGTCCATTTGAGCTTTGGCAGTTGAAATATTCATGGCGATCAGAACCGATTCGTGCAGATCTATGCAGATCTAATGTGGGAGCGGGCTTGCTCGCGAAAGCGGTGTGTCAGGCAAGTTTGATGTTGGATCAGCCGGCCTCTTCGCGAGCAAGCCCGCTCCCACAGTGATTGTGTTTGGTCCGTGGGAGCGGGTTTTGCCCGCTAAGGGATTACTTGGGATAACCGGCGCGCTTCATCTCTCGTTCGGTGGTTTGCTGTGCGGCAGCCAGGGCCTGATCGACCGTGGTCTGACCGATCAGCGCCGCCGAGAACGCCTTGCCGACCTGGGTGCCAATGCCCTGGAACTCGGGAATGGTCACCAACTGAATGCCGATGTACGGCACGGGTTTGAGGGTCGGTTTGCTCGGGTCTGCGGTTTTCAGCGATTCCAGAGTGACCTTGGCGAACGGCGCGGCGCTCATGTACGCCTCGCTGTAGGTTGAAGCCCGAGTGCCTGGCGGCACGTTGGCGATGCCGTCTTTTTCGGCGACCAATGCGCCGTACTCCTTGGAGGTGGCCCAGGCGCTGAAGGTCTTGGCCGCGTCCTTGGCCTTGGAACTGGCCGGAATCGCCAGTGCCCACGAATAGAGCCACGCCGAGCCCTTGTCCGTGATTTCGTGCGGCGCATAAGTAAAGCCAACACGGTCGCTGACTTTGCTTTGGGTTTTGTCGGTGACAAATGAGCCGGCAACGCTGGCGTCGACCCAGATCGCACACTTGCCGCTGTTGAACAGCGCCAGGTTTTCGTTGAAACCGTTGCTCGAAGCCCCCGGCGGACCGGATTGCTTCATGGTGTCGACGTAGAAGGTCAGCGCGTTCTTCCACTCCGGCCCGGTGAATTCAGGCTGCCATTTCTCATCGAACCAGCGCGCGCCATAAGCGTTGGCGATGGTGGTGATCAGCGCCATGTTCTCGCCCCAGCCAGCCTTGCCGCGCAGGCAAATGCCGTACTGTTCTTTGTCTTTATTGGTGAGTTTGCTGGCGAATTCGCCGATCTGGGTCCAGGTCGGATGTTCAGGCATGGTCAGCCCGGCGTCCTTGAACAGGTCGGTGCGGTAATAGGTGATCGAACTTTCGGCATAGAACGGCAGGGCGTACAGCGTGCCCTTGACCGATAACCCTTCGCGCACCGACGGGAATACATCGTCGAGCGCATAGGCGGCCGGCAAATCCTTCATCGGTTCGAGCCAGCCCTTGGCGCCCCAAAGGGCTGCTTCGTACATGCCGATGGTCAGTACGTCGAACTGTCCACCCTGTGTGGCGATATCGGTGGTCAGGCGTTGGCGCAGCACGTTTTCTTCGAGCACGACCCAATTGAGCTTGATGTCCGGGTGCTCGGCCTCGAAGGTTTTCGAGAGCTTTTGCATGCGGATCATGTCGCTGTTATTGACGGTGGCGATGGTCAGTGTCTGAGCGCCAAGGCTGACGCTGCTGAGGGTCATGCAGGTGAGGGCTAGCAGAGCTTTTACAGAAGGTTGCATCGTGCACTCCTTTTCTGCACCCGGAGGGTTACAGAAGGACAGTTATTGTTTTTGTGTCTTCCGGCCGAGGGAAGAATGTGCACTGATTACAGCCCTCAATTGAGGATTCGACAAATCATCCGTCGCACAAAAACCAATACTTTTTTGCACTGGGGTTTAACGCGAGATGTGCGGGGCAGGGCTTTTTCGGGCGCAAGCGCTATTGAATGTGTATAGGTTTTGCGGGCGTTCTTTTGACGTTAACCGAGGTTTTGCTCGGTCAACCGCTGCACAGCCAGCCGCCGATAATGTGACGGCGTCATGCCTTTGAGTTGCTGAAATCGCCGATTGAAGTTGGAAATATTGTTGAAGCCCGATTCAAAACACACGTCGGTCACCGGTTTGTCGCCATCGGCCAGCAGTTCGCAGGATTTACTGATGCGCAGGCGATTGACGAACTCGATGAAGCAACGCCCGGTGGCTTGCTTGAACACCCGGCTGAAATAGGTCGGCTTCATGCCCAAATGCTCGGCGACTTCTTCAAGCGGCAACTCGCGGGCGTAGTGGGCAAAAATGTAATCGACCGCGCGGTTGGTGCGATCGACGTTGTGTTCGTCCGCCAGTTGCGATGTCGTGGCGCCGGACAGCAGTTGGTAGTCGTCTGACGCCGCCAGCAGTTCAAGCAGAATGAAAAAGTGCCCCAGGCGCGTCACGCCTTTGGTGTCGGCAATGCGCTGCATCAACGTCATGGCCTGGCGGATAGTGCGCTTGCAGCGAAACTCGATGCCGTATTGGGCTCGCTCCAGCAGTGGCGAAAGCGTCTTCAGTTCGGCGAATACCAAGTGGCCGCTTTCGAAGAGCTCATCGGTGAAGTTGACCAACATGTCGCGCTTGGGGACCACCTCGTCCTCGGCCACCTGACTGATCCAGTTATGCGGCAGATTCGGCCCGGTCAGGAACAGGGTTTCCGGGTAAAAGTTGCCGATGTAATCGCCGATGAATACCTTGCCGGAACTGGCCACAATCAGGTGCAGTTCATATTCCTTGTGGAAGTGCCAGCGCACCAGCGGGCAGGGGAATCCGTGCTGGCGATAGATGATGGACAACCCGTTGTGGTCGTCCATCAGTTCGTATGAAGGGTCGGTGACTCTGGCGGTTCGGGTCATGGCAGGGCGCTTTTTTTGTTATCGCTGTCGGATCATGCCCCTTTTGCCGCCCGCACTGCCAGCATTCAATACAGTGGCAACCCGCTGGCGCGTCTGGCGGCTTTTTTCAGATTCGCTGTGCGGCAGTATGAAACGATTTGGGTTTCTTCCATGAAGTCGATGCTGATGATGTTGCTCTTTGCTGCCCAGTCACTCTTAGTCGGATCAAACCACTTATTGAGGTCGTCATGAATATCAACGGGGCCGCCGAGAACGCTGTAACTGGTCGCCGACAGCGACCAGGGTTCCCAGCGACCTGGCGGATTTTTCATCACGCCAGTAATAAACTTTTCCACTTCGCGACTATTGGCCGTATCAATGCCCGACCACTTCCCCTCGATCAAGCGGCAGAACAGGTTTATATCCAGCGCACGGTCCCATGGCGTGGCCACCACGATCCGTTGCCGACGGCTGATTTTCTTGAGCTGACCAACACTAAGATAAATATTTTTAGCGGGGATTATTCGATCACCCAGAAACCTCACCATCATGTCGTTGAAGTACTTGTAATCAAATGGCTTGCCGCCGTTGGTGAGTTCGTGAAAGTCCAGAATGACAAACTCATCGGGGTTTTCGTCCAGGAAACGACTCAGATCGGTTTGCAGGTGGCCCAGCGTGCGGGAGGACAGATAACGGTTATGGTGAAACCTGAACTTGCCGAGCCCTGGGGCATCGGCGTCATAGATCAAGCGGACATCCAGCGCCCGGGACCCATTACTTAACTGGGAATAAAACGAATCATGCTGACAGGCGAGCCAGTGAGCACCGGGAATAAGTGCGTAAGACGCTTTCCAGTCGCAACCCGCGTTATGGGTTCCCGGCAAGCTCAATTCGCACAGCGACAAAGTATCGATGGCCGGCGTGGCCGCCATCCAGTTATTAGGTGCGTATTTATTCTGAACGAAGTTTTCCATTTAAAGCATCCTTGCAGTTGTTGTAAGAGAAGATACAGTGCCGAGCCCGTAATGATTAAGTTCGGCCTGATAGATATAAGATCAATGCTGGAAGTGGTCAATTGCGGTGTTAATTCAAAACATTAGTTGAGCGAGAAAGTTACATCATTGAATGTTTTGGTTTTTCGCTTCGATCCATTGCGCCATGTATTGTGTGCTCTTGTGGTGATGGTGGCGCAACATGCTGCCTGTAAAGTTACTGTTTCTAAGTTGGGCAATGTTTCGTTGGCAGTACCGTAACTTTTCAATCAGTGCCGGGCCATGTTCCGACTGTCGATAACGATCGGCCAACAATGTCTGCCCCAAGGACTGAGCGTTGCTCCAAAGCGCTTGGTCTTCATGCAGTTGAACAGCATGATCGGCGATTTCTTGTGCTGTCCGGGCCACGGCGCCCGGCCAGCGGTGTGCGCCGTGCATCGCTTCGGCACCAATGGGTGTGGTGACCGTGGGGGTGCCACACAGCATGGCGTCCACGATCTTGCCTTTTATCCCGGCACCGAAGCGCAACGGGGCCAGACACACTCGCGCCGCCGACATCACTTGCAAAGCATCCTGCGCCCAGTTCATCACGTGGAAGCCTTTGGCCGGGTTGTGGAGTGCGGTGGCCTTGGGCGGCGTGTAAGCGCCATAAATATGCAGTTGCGCAGTGGGCAGTTGTGCGCGGATCAACGGCCAGATTGCAGTTTTCATCCAAAGCACGGCGTCCCAGTTCGGCGCGTGACGGAAATTGCCGATGCTCAAAAAATGTGCCCGGTCTTCAAACGGCGTTGGCGCTGAACTGGGCAGGTCGACCATCAGTGGGCACCAGTGCAACAGGTTGCGGGACACCTTGAATTGTTCGACCAGCAACTCGATTTCCACTTCTGAAATCATCAGGTTCACGTCACAACGGTACAGCGCAGCAATCTCTCGTTTGGCCAGGTCGGTACCGGCCATCAACTCGAACTCTTCGCCCATTGCCGGTGCAAACAACGCGCTGAAGTCGTTAATGTCCTCGCTGCGCGCCAAATGATCCTTGAGGCGTTGATGTCGGGTGTGTCGCAGACTTTGCAAATCCGAAGTCTCGAGTACGCGCAAAGCGTTGGGACAGTATTTCTCCACACGCCAGCCGAACTGTTCTTCCATCATGAATTGGTCAAACAGCACAATGTCCGGCGCCAGTTGACTGATAAAAGTGTCGAAGCTGGCGTTGTTCAGCTCGATCGGTACTTCGCGAATGCCGAGTGCCGTGAGGTCGGCGCGATGTTCGCCGGTGCCGGCGGGGCTGCTGAATGTGATATCCCAACCCTGCTGCAAAAACGTCTCGAGGATTTGCATCACATGCCCACTGGCCGCCGACGACCGGGGCTCGGGCCAGACGTAACCAATGACCAGGACTTTGGTTGCGTGGGACAGACTCATGGGTATTCCTTGGGGGGCTGATCGGGCAGGGCGCAGGGGCGCAATTAAACCACAGCAAGGGGGCTTTTTGACTGCAACGCGGCTTTCGCCGGGAGTGCGGCTATGGGGTTTTTACTGGTGGTTATATTGGCTGGCACCGTTCCTTTCGGGTTCGGTGCGGGGGAGAGAGGTCAACGGTGATTACTGGGCGTTGAGAATCCCTTTGACCTTGTCCCGCAACTGATCAATGGAAAACGGTTTGCCGATGACCGACATGCCCGCTGGCACGTCGATGCTCTCGGCATATCCGCTGGCGAACAGGATCGGCAATTGAGGGCGCAGCATCCGCGCCTGGATCGCCAGTTCACGGCCATCCATCACCGGCAACCCGACATCGGTCATCATCAGGTCGATGTCCTGGTCTTCATCATTGAGAAATTCCAGTGCCTGTTCGCTGCCATCGGCCTCGAGCACTTTGAACTCCAGTTCCTCCAGGACATCGACGATCAGCATGCGCACGATGGCATCGTCTTCGACGACAAGGATGATGGACGCGTTGGAGGACATAGTGGGCTTCTCAAAGGTTGAATTCACGGTCGCCAGTCGATCGAAATCGCGGGGCTCTTGCATGAGTAAGTGGCGGATAACGACAAGTTCCCGACCCGCTGCAAAAAAGAATAGCCGGCCACGGCGCCGCAAGGATAACCGGTCCATTGCTCCAGAGCAGCTAAATGCAGGATTTTGCGTATATCAGCACTAGAAAATTGGATCAATCTGCCCGTTTTGGGGCAAACTCCGTGGTTTTGAACAGTTCGACAAGGCCTCCCCATGACCACTGCGTCCTCGGTTGACGAGCAACGATTCCGCAAACTTCTGAGCCGTAACATCAGCCTGCCATTAGGCGTCGGCTTGCTGAGCGCGGTGTTCTTCGTCTCGCTGATCACTTACTTGCTGTCGGTGATCCAGTGGGTCGAGCACACCGACCGGGTGATCAATAACGCTAATGAAGCGGTAAAGCTGACCGTCGATCTGGAAACCGGCATGCGCGGCTTCCTGCTCAGCGGCGACGAGCACTTTCTCGACCCCTATGAAACGGCCAAGCCGAGAATTGCGGTCGCGCTCAATACTTTGCTCGAACTGACCGCCGATAACCCGGTGCAAACCGACCGGTTGCGCCGTCTTCAGTCGTTGCAGACGGAATGGTCCACATACGCGCAGTCGATGATCGACCTGCAACGTACCAGCGGTGATTACCGAGGCGCGGTAAAGGCCGGTCGCGGCAAGCGCCTGACCGATGAAATCCGCAAGCAGTTCGAAGACGTGGTCGACATGGAGCAACAGTTGCGCACCACGCGCAATGAAGAAGTGCGCCGGACCACAATCTGGAGCATTTCCCTTTATCTGCTGTTCATCGCCGCCATCAGCGGCTTGCTGGCCTATATCGGTCGCCGGGATTTGCTCACCCTGTCCGAAAGCTACGCCGCCAACTTCGCAGCCCAAAATGCCAGCGCCCAACGACTGGAACAGCAAGCGTGGCTGCGCAATGGCCAGACCGAACTGGCCGAACAGGTATTGGGCCAGTTGTCCCTCAACTTGCTCGGACGCAACATCTTGCAGTTCTGCGCTCAGTACCTGGGCACGGCGGTCGCGGCGATTTATGTCCGCGAGGAACATGGTGGCCTCAAACGCGTGGCTTCTTACGGTTTCTCCCGCGAGCAGGAAGAGCGCGACCAACAGATTTACAGCGGTGAAGGGATTGTCGGCCAGGTGGCGAACCAGGCGCGTCTGATTCGTCTGGACGCCGTACCGAGCGACTATTTCAAAGTCAGTTCCGGCTTGGGCGAAGGCTTGCCGCACAGCGTGCTCGTGGTGCCGACCAGCGATGACGATCGGGTCAACGGGGTGATTGAACTGGGTTTCCTGCGCCCGCTGAACGACCGCGACGTCGAGTTGCTCGAACTCATTGCCGGCAACATTGGCACCTCCATCGAAGCCGCGCGTTATCGCCAGCGTTTGCAGGAAGTGCTGGCCGAAACCCAGCAGCTCAACGAAGAGCTGCAAGTGCAGCAGGAAGAGCTCAAGACCGCCAACGAAGAGCTGGAAGAACAGTCGCGGATTCTCAAGGAGTCCCAGGCACACCTGGAAACCCAGCAAGTCGAACTGGAGCAGACCAACGAGCAGCTCGCCGAGCAGGCGCAGGTGCTTGCCGAGCAGCGCGACGCGATGGACCTGAAGAACACCGAACTCAATCAGGTGCAGACACAACTGGAAGAGCGCGCCGAGGAGTTGCAGCGCTCCAGCAAGTACAAATCCGAATTCCTCGCCAACATGTCCCACGAACTGCGCACACCGCTGAACAGTTCGTTGATTCTGGCCAAGTTGCTGGCGGAAAACCCCCAGGACAATCTCAGCGCCGAGCAGGTGAAGTTCGCCGAGTCGATCTACTCCGCCGGCAACGATCTGCTGAACCTGATCAACGACATCCTGGATATTTCCAAGGTCGAGGCCGGCAAGCTGGAAATGCGCCCGGAAAACACCAGCGTTGCGCGTCTGGTCGATGGCTTGCGCGGGATGTTCGAACCGATGGCCGCCGACAAGCGGCTGAAGTTCGAAGTCGATCTGCAGCCCGGTTCGCCGATGATGCTGTTCACCGACCGCCAGCGCTTGGAGCAGGTGATCAAAAACCTGATGTCGAACGCGGTGAAATTCACCGAAAAGGGCTCTGTGAGCCTGACCGTGGCATCCCAGCCGAATGACGGCATTGCGTTCATTGTTCGCGATTCCGGCATCGGCATCGCCGCCGACCAGCAGGAAAGCATTTTCGAAGCGTTCCGCCAGGCCGACGGCACCACCAATCGCCGTTATGGCGGCACGGGCCTGGGCTTGTCGATTTCGCGCGACCTGGCGACACTGCTGGGCGGTTCGATCAGCGTCACCAGCGAGCCGGGGCAGGGCAGCGTGTTCACCCTCGTCCTGCCGCAGCATTACATCGAGCACGGTGGTCAGCCTGTCGAACACCTGCATCCGGCACCGGTGGCCGCAGCGCCCAAAGTCCCCACGCCCGCTCCGGTGCCGTTGATCGCCGAAGTCGACATCCCGCGTTTCGACGACGACCGCAGTCAGGCGCCATTCGCCACGCGGTGCATTCTGGTGGTGGAAGATGAGTCCAACTTTGCGCACATCCTCTACGACCTGGCGCATGAACTGGGTTATCAGTGCCTGGTCGCCCACGGCGCCGACGAAGGTTACAACCTGGCCAAGGAATACCTGCCGGACGCCATTCTGCTGGACATGCGTCTGCCGGATCATTCCGGGCTGACCGTGTTGCAGCGGCTCAAGGAACACGCCGAGACCCGGCACATTCCCGTCCACGTGATTTCGGTCGAAGACCGGGTCGAAGCGGCCATGCACATGGGCGCCATTGGCTATGCGGTCAAGCCGACCACCCGCGAAGAACTCAAGGACGTATTTGCCCGCCTCGAAGCCAAGCTGACGCAAAAGGTCAAACGCGTGTTGCTGGTCGAAGACGATGACTTGCAGCGCGACAGCATTGCCCGCCTGATTGGCGACGAGGACATCGAGATCACGGCCGTCGGCCTTGCGCAGGACGCGCTCGATCTGCTGCGCACGACGATTTTCGATTGCATGATCATCGACCTGAAGCTGCCCGACATGCTCGGCGGCGACCTGCTCAAGCGCATGTCGACCGAAGACATCTGCTCGTTCCCGCCGGTCATCGTCTACACCGGGCGCAACCTGACCCGCGACGAAGAGACCGAGCTGCGCAAGTATTCACGCTCAATCATCATCAAAGGCGCGCGCTCGCCCGAGCGCCTGCTGGATGAGGTCACACTTTTTCTGCACAAAGTCGAATCCCAGTTGTCCCAAGAACGGCAGAAGATGCTTAAGACCGCGCGCAGCCGCGACAAGGTCTTCGAGGGTCGCAAAGTGCTGCTGGTGGACGACGATGTACGCAACATCTTCGCCCTCACCAGTGCGCTGGAGCAAAAAGGTGCAGTCGTGGTCATTGGCCGGAACGGCCGTGAGGCGATTGAAAAATTGAATGAAGTCGAGGATATCGACCTGGTGTTGATGGACGTGATGATGCCGGAGATGGATGGTTTCGAAGCCACCATCGAGATCCGCAAGGACCCTCGCTGGCGCAAGCTGCCAATCATTGCGGTGACGGCCAAGGCCATGAAGGACGATCAGGAGCGCTGCTTGCAGGCCGGCTCCAATGATTACCTGGCCAAGCCCATCGACCTGGATCGCCTGTTCTCGCTGATTCGCGTGTGGTTACCGAAGATGGAACGCATTTAGTGGAACGCATTACCCCAGTGGAGCGAAGCAGCGAAATCGAACTGCGCTTGTTGATCGAGGCGATCTACCTCAAGTACAGCTATGACTTTCGCGATTACTCGGGCGCTTCGATCAAGCGCCGGGTCAATCACGCCTTGTCGCAATTCGAGTGCAATACCATTTCGGCCTTGCAGGAAAAGGTGCTGCACGACCCGACCGCGTTCATGCAATTGCTGCAATTGCTGACGATCCCGGTCAGTGAGATGTTTCGCGACCCTTCGCACTTTCTGGCGATCCGCAACGAGGTGGTGCCGCTGCTCAAGACGTATCCATCGATCAAGATCTGGATTGCCGGGTGCAGCACCGGTGAAGAGGTCTATTCGATGGCGATCCTGCTGCGCGAAGAAGGCTTGCTGGACCGCACCATCATTTACGCCACCGATATCAATCCGCGCTCGCTGGACAAGGCCAAGCAGGGGATTTTCTCGATGGAGAATGTCCGCGCCTACACTCATAACTACCAGCAGGCAGGTGGCCAGCGATCCTTCGCCGACTACTACACGGCGGCCTATGGCTACGCCATTTTCGACAAGAGCCTGTGCGAGAACGTGACGTTTGCCGACCACAGCCTGGCAACGGATAGCGTGTTCTCGGAAACTCAATTGATTTCGTGCCGTAACGTATTAATTTATTTCAACAAAAAGCTGCAGGATCGAGCATTCGGTTTGTTTCATGAGTCGCTTTGCCATCGCGGATTCCTGGTGCTGGGCAGCAAGGAAACCCCGGATTTTTCGGCCTTCGGCAATCACTTCGAACCGCTGGTCAAACAAGAACGGATCTACCGCAAATCATGAACAGTGACGCGGATTTGCCTTCCATCGAGGCTATCGTGATCGGCGCTTCGGCCGGTGGCGTCGAGGCCTTGCTCAACATCCTCGGCCCGCTGCGCACTGGCTTTGCGCTGCCGATCATTGTGGTTCTGCATTTGCCTGAAGAGCGTCGCAGCCACCTGGCCGAGGTCTTCGCCCGTCGCGTGTCGATGCCTGTTCTGGAAGCTCACGACAAGACCGAGGTTGAAGCGGGCACGCTGTATTTCGCCGGGCCGGGTTATCACTTGTCGGTCGAGCAGGACCGCAGTTTTTCCTTGAGCCTGGAAGACCGCGTGCACTATTCGCGTCCCTCTATCGATTACCTGTTCGAGTCCGCCGCCGATGCCTACGGTCCGCATCTGGCGGCGGTGCTGTTGACCGGTGCGAACCGTGACGGTGCCCAAGGGCTGGCGCAGGTTAAACGTCGTGGCGGCCTGACCATTGTGCAAGATCCGCAAGAGGCCCAGGTCGCGACCATGCCTCGGGCGGCACTGGATTTTCATCAGCCGGACCACATTCTCCCTATCCGCGGCATCGGCCGTCTGCTTGTCGAGCTGGAACGAATAGCATGCTAAGTAACATCCAAGCCAAACTGCTGATTGTCGACGATCTGCCGGAGAATCTGCTGGCGCTCGAAGCGTTGATCAAACGTGAAGACCGCATGGTGTACAAAGCCTTGTCCGCAGACGAAGCCTTGTCGCTGCTGCTGCAACACGAGTTCGCCATGGCCATTCTCGACGTGCAGATGCCCGGCATGAACGGTTTCGAACTGGCCGAATTGATGCGCGGCACGGAAAAGACCAAAAACATCCCGATCATTTTCGTCAGTGCCGCCGGCCGCGAGCTGAACTACGCGTTCAAGGGTTACGAAAGCGGCGCCGTGGATTTCCTGCACAAGCCGCTGGATATTCATGCGGTGAAGAGCAAGGTCAATGTATTCGTCGATCTGTTCCGCCAGAGCAAAGCGATGAAACAGCAGGTCGAGGAGCTTGAACAGGCGCGTCGCGAGCAGGAGGCACTGCTTAACCAGTTGCAGAGCACTCAGCGCGAGCTCGAGCAAGCGGTGCGCATGCGCGATGACTTCATGTCGATCGTTGCCCACGAAGTGCGTACGCCGCTCAACGGCCTGATCCTCGAAACACAGCTGCGCAAGATGCACCTGGCACGGGACAACGCGTCAGCGTTCACCCTGGACAAGATGCACGCCATGGTCGACCGCGACGAGCGTCAGATCAAAAGCCTGATTCGCCTCATCGAAGACATGCTCGATGTCTCGCGCATTCGCACCGGCAAACTGTCGATCCGCCCAAGCCGATTTGACCTGGTGCAACTGGTGACTAACTTGCTGCAAAACTTCGCGCCGCAAATTGAAGCCGCCGAGTGTTCCGTCAGCTTTACGGCCACACAGCCGGTAGTCGGCAACTGGGACGAATTTCGTGTCGAGCAAGTGATTTCAAATCTGCTGACCAATGCCTTGCGTTATGGTGGCAAGAGTCAGATCGACGTTCGGGTTTACGTTCAAGAAGGTCAGGCGCGGGTTGAAGTGCAAGATCGCGGGATCGGCATCAGTGAAGAGAACCAGAAGCGCATTTTTCAGCAGTTCGAGCGTGTCTCAGCCAAAACCGTGGTAGCGGGGCTGGGGCTGGGTCTGTTTATCTCCGAAGAAATTGTCGCCGCCCACGGCGGTTCCATCGCCGTCGAGAGCAAGATCAACGAAGGCGCCTTATTTCGCGTTTGTCTGCCGCTGTAGGAAAACAGCCAGATAAACGCAACCTCTGAGCGACCCCACGGTCGTATCAGCAGCTATTGACCGAACAAAGGCTTCCCATGAGTGAAGATGCACAAGATGTAGTACTCATTGTCGAGGATGACCCCTCGATTCTGATGGTGTTGTCCGCTTACTTGTCAGGTGAGGGTTACCGGGTGCTGCAAGCCGAAAACGGCGAGCAGGCCTTTGAAATACTGGCGAGCAAACCGCACCTGGACATGATGATCACTGACTTTCGCCTGCCTGGCGGGATCTCGGGGGTACAGATTGCCGAGCCTGCCGTGAAGCTGCGACCGGAACTCAAAGTGATTTTTATCAGCGGTTATCCGCAGGAAATCCGCGAGACGGACAGCCCGATCACGCGCAAGGCGCCGATTCTGGGCAAACCGTTCGATCTGGACGTGTTGCAGGAAATCATGCAGGACATGCTTTCGTAATACCCATCAAAGCCCCTGGAACGGGGGCTTTTCAGAGAGTGATCATCTCGCGCACCTTGGCCGTCAGCAGGTCGAAAGTGAACGGTTTGGTGATCATTTGCATGCCCGGGTCAAGGAACCCCCCGCGTACAGCGGCGTGCTCGGCATAACCGGTGATGAACAAGACTTTCAAATCAGGCCGATATTGCCGGCCGATTTCCGCCAGCTGCCGGCCATTCATTCCCGGCAACCCCACGTCGCTGATCAGCAGGTCGATACGTTGACCGGAGTCGAGAATCGGCACGGCGCTGTCGGCATCCCCGGCTTCGACGAAGGCATAACCCAGTTCGCTCAATACCGCACTGACCAGCACTCGCACCGCCGGATCGTCCTCGACGATCAGCACGGTTTCACCGTCTTGCGCATGCGGCGCATGCTGGATGTCGATCATGCTGTCCTGAATCGGCTCGCCGCTGTAGCGCGGCAAGTACAGGCTCACCGTGGTGCCGTTGCCGACTTCACTTTCGATGGTGACGTGGCCGTGAGACTGCTTGCTGAACCCGTAGATCATCGACAGGCCCAACCCGGTGCCCTGACCAATCGGCTTGGTGGTAAAGAACGGATCGAACGCCCGATTGATCGTGCTTTGCGGCATGCCGCAACCGGTATCGGAAACGCGCAGCACCACGTAATCACCCGGCAGCAAGTTGGCATGCGCGGCGGTGAACGTTGAATCCAGATGTCGGTTAAAGGTTTCGACTACCAACTTGCCGCCTTCGGGCATCGCATCTCGGGCATTCAGGACGAGGTTGAGCAGGGCGCTTTCGAGTTGGTTGGGGTCGGCCTCGGCGACCCAAAGGTCGGGGCTCAATTGCATGTCCAGTTGAATACTTTCGTTGATACTGCGCTGCAGCAGCTCACCCATGGAAACCACCAGCGTGTTCATCTCCACCGGTTTTGAATCCAGCGACTGGCGCCGCGAGAACGCCAGCAACCGATGGGTCAAGCCTGCGGCGCGGTTTGCCGACGTCACGCCCAGGTCGATCAGGCCGTCGAGGTCTTCCGTGCGGCCCCGGGCCAAGCGCCGACGCAGCAATTCCAGGCTGCCGATGATGCCGGTCAGCATATTGTTGAAATCATGGGCAATGCCGCCAGTGAGTTGACCGACTGCTTCCATTTTTTGCGACTGCCTGAGCGCTTCTTCGTTGCTTCGCAATTGTGCCGTACGCTCCTCGACCTGTTGTTCGAGGGTTTCCAAGGTGTTTTTCAGGCGCAGCTCGCTCTGGCTCAAGTCGATCAGCCGATCCCTGGCTTCGTACTGTCGTCGTCGCCCGCGCAATGCGGTGGTGACCAGGCTGATCAACGTCTCGGGATGAAACGGCCGCTCTAAAAAGGTTACGTTGCCCAACTGCGGACCCAGACGCGACGCGGGGTTTCGCTCAGGGCCGCCGTGGTGCGTCAGGAGCACAATCGGCAAGTCAGACCAGGCCGGTTGTTGCTCGATCAGCTCGAAAAGTGGCTCAAGATCACACCCCAGCAACGCCTCCGACGAAATCAACAGCAGCCCGGCGCCTTGGCTCAGTTCGTCGCACAGGGCGCCCAGATGCCGGGTCACCACGCCTTCAAATCCCGCCTCGTTGAGCATCATCAGGGCAATTTGGCTGTCGCGTCCGAGCGGCGCGAGAATGATCGCGCGCTCGGACACCGCCTCGACCCTGCTCACCGGTGCTCTTCCTGGAGCAGCGGCTGACTGGCACCGAGGTAGGTGGGCACGCCGCGCAAGACACCCTGGAACGCATCCAGTGGTTCACCGATGGTCATGCCGCGACTGCCAATACGGTATTCGCGAATGGTCGACTCGTGGCTGCCGGTGCGTTTCTTGATGATGGAAATTGCCCGGCGAACCTTGCCCAGGGCTTCGAAGTAACGCAAAAGGATCACCGTGTCGGCCAGGTAAGTGATGTCGACGGGCGCCTGCATGTCTCCGACCAGCCCATGTTGGGCGACGGTCATGAAGGTCGCGGCACCACGGCGATTGAGGTACAGCAGCAGCTCGTGCATGTGCAGCACCAGCGCGTTTTCTTCCGGCATCGCGGCTTGATAGCCGTTGATGCTGTCGATGACTACGGTTTTGATTTGGCGCTCATCGACACAACGCCGGACCCGGTGGGAAAACTCGCCGGGGGACAATTCGGCGGCATCGACTTGTTCGATCAGCAGGTTGCCAGTGTCTTGCAGGGCTTGCAGGTCGATACCCATGTTGTTCATGCGCTCGAACAGCAGGCCCAATTCTTCATCGAAGATGAAGAGGGCGGCTTTCTCGCCTCGGGTCACGGCAGCGGCGGCGAACACCATCGATATCAGCGATTTGCCGGTACCGGCCGGGCCGAGGATCAGCGTGCTGGAGCCGGTCTCGATGCCGCCGCCGAGCAGGGCGTCCATTTCCTTGATGCCGCTGGTCAACTGTTGACGGAGGTAGCCGCCGCGGTGCTCGGCCGCGACCAGGCGCGGGAACACATGCACGCCGTCGCCCATGATGGTGAAGTCATGGAAACCGCCCCGGTATTTCTGCCCGCGATATTTCACCACGCGCACGCGACGGCGTTCGGCGCCATAGTTGGGCGTCAGTTCTTCGAGGCGGATCACCCCGTGCGCCACGCTGTGCACGGTTTTGTCGAGGGATTCGGTGGTCAAGTCATCGAGCAGCAGCACGGTGGCGTCGTAGCGCACGAAGTAATGCTTGATCGCCAGAATCTGTCGGCGATAGCGCAGCGAACTTTGCGCCAGCAAGCGAATCTCGGAAAGGCTGTCGAGCACCACCCGGGTCGGTTTGACCCGTTCGACCACTTCGAAAATCTGCTTGGTGGCTTCGCCCAGTTCAAGGTCCGAGGAGTACAACAGGCTTTGCTGGTGTTCGGCGTTGAGCAAGCTTTCTGGCGGTGTCAGCTCAAAGATATGGATGTTTTCATCCAGCTCCCAGCCGTGGGACAGCGCACCCTGGCGCAGTTCGCGCTCGGTTTCCGAAAGCGTGATGTACAACGAGCGCTCGCCGGCACGGGCGCCGGCCAACAGAAATTGCAGTGCGACGGTGGTTTTACCGGTTCCGGGCTCACCCTCCAGCAGAAACACGTGACCACGGGACAATCCACCGGCAAGGATGTCATCCAGACCTTCAATGCCGGTGGCGGCTTTTGCACTGAACAACTCGTTAGATGTAGACAAAAAATGCCCTCTCATGACTAGGGGAAACGAAGCAGCAGGCCCGAAGTGCCTGAATTGACTGCCTGTTTTACTTGACCCTTGGCCGTGACGACGGTTCAACCTTTTCTATTTTTGGCGGTAATTTTTGGCTTGATCAAAGCCCTTGCTGTAACGCTGGATCGTCCGGATTGAGTTGTTCCAGTTGTGCCAGCAAAATCTGCACATTTTGCAGTTGGCCGCTTTCCTTCCAGTAATTGATCAGCAGCACCCGCGCCTTGCGGTCAGCCGGATGGCGCTGGACGATTTCCTGCAATTGTTTCTGCGCAGCTTCCAACTCCTGCTCGCCATGCAACGTGGTGGCCAGGTCGTAGCGGTAATCTTTGTTGTTCGGGTCGATTTCTACCGCTTTGGACAGGCCGAGCACCGCGAATTCGCTTTGCCCGTGATGCAGCAACCACAGCCCCAGGGCATGTTGCAGGTAGGCGGAGTCGGGCTGTGCCTTGAGCTGTTTTGCCAGCAATAGTCGGGCGGCATCGCTCTGGCCCAGCCGATCCAGCACGTCGATCTGCATCACCAGCGCGGGCAAGTTGCCGGGGTCTAGCTGTAACGCACGTTCCAATGCGCGTTGCGCGTCTTTCAACTCGGCGTTGTGCAGGTGCAGGCGCGCCAGCTGATATTGGTTGTCAGCGCTTTCAGGCTGTTCCTTGAGGACTTGTTCCCACGCATCGATGGCCTGTTGCAATGGTCCGAAATACAACCCCAAATCATCCGGCGACAAACCCAGCAGCGCGTTGATCGCGGCAAACCGCACAGCCTGATCCGCATCATCGAGCAATGGCCCGATCAACAGGCTGCGCTGGCCATTGGGCACCAGGCCACTGACGCTTTTGATCGCGGCAATGCGCACCTCGGCGGCGGTATTAAGCAGGTCCGCATCGGCCAGTTTCAAGGCTTGCGGGCTTGGGTAGTTGGGCAGTTCGGCATGCAGCCACACGCGGCGTTTGGGCGAGAGGTCAGGGCGCCCCAATTGTTGATAAAGCATCCGCGCGGCGCCGGGTTGACCGGCACGCGCCTGGGTCAGCGCTTCGCTGTAGCCACGTTTGATCGCCTCGGGAATGACGGGCGTCGTGCTGCGCATGAAAAACCAGGCGACGGCGAGGGCGAACAGAACGCACAGGCTGATGAGCAAGTAGCGGCGGGACTGGGGCATGCAGGATCCAGGAGCTGGCAAGCTTAAGCAAAGCCGTCAGCTTCGGTCAGCTGACGCTGTGAGTCAAACCCTCACGCGGCTCAATGTTGGCGAATTTGCCTACGACTCGCGTCGACACTGAAACCTCTCAGAGCTTCTCAGCAGTGACTACGCTTGCTGGAGATGACTCGAAGAGTGTTCCCATGCAACCGCTGCTCCAATACTTCAAAGCAATGCTGAACCCTGGCCAAGGGGTGTTGCTGTTTGCCTTGAGAACCATCGCGGCGGGGCTGTTGACGCTGTATCTGGCATTCCTGTTTGACCTCGATCAGCCCAAGTGGTCGATCATGGCGGTGGTGATCGTCAGCCAGCCGCTGGGTGGCATGGCGCTGGCCCGCAGCTTTGGCCAGGTCATCGGCACCACGCTGGGCGCAGTGGCGGCGGTGGTGATCATGGCGATTTTCCCGCAGGCGCCGCTGCCTTTCATTATTACTCTGGCGCTGTGGTTGGCGCTCTGCACCGCTGGCGGCACCTTGCTGCGTTACACCAGTTCGCAGGCGTTTGTGCTCAGCGGGTACACCGCGGTGGTGGTGTGTTTGCTAGCGGTGCCGGATCAGGACGGTACTTTTTTGCTGGCCGTCACCCGCGTTACCGAGACGCTGCTGGCGGTCGCGTGCGTCTGCGTGGTCAGCTTGCTGACCGCTAGGCCGGAAACCGTAGCCCGTAGCTACTTCAAGAAAATCGATCAGGTGATCAAGCTGCTTGCCACCCACGCGGCGGCGGTGATTCGTACCGAAGAAAGCGATGCGGATTTCCACCGCCGGCAGATGCAATTGCTCGGTGAAATCAGTGCACTTGAAGGGTTGCGCCGACATCTGTATTACGACGCACCGCGTTTGCGCAGTGCCAATGGGCTGGTGCAGTTGCTCGGGAATCAACTGGTGCTGCTGACATCGCGACTGACGGCGCTGCGTCACCAGCGCGAGTTACTCAGTGAGCGCTGGGAGGGCGAATTGCCTGAGGAAATACAGCGTTTACGCGCTGAAGAATTGGCGTTTCTCGACGAGTTGGCTCAGCAGGGACGCGGATTGTCGAGCGAGTCCCGCCACCATTTCGGCGTGCTGCAACAGCGTTTCGATGACTTGGCCTATAAAGCGGAACAACTCACCGAAACGATGCCGGCCACTTTGCGCTCGCTGGCGTGGGCATTGCGTTGGGAACAGGCGCGACTGTTGCAACAACTCGAACAGATTCTGGAGTTGAGCGACGCGATTCAGGAGGAGCGTGCGGCGAGTTGCGTGTTCCGGGGACAGGAAAACCCCTTGCACCTGGACTTCACCCTGGCGGCGATGAACGCGGTCCGGGCCTTTACCGCGTTGCTGGTGGCGGGACTGATCTGGATCGAGACCGGGTGGGACGGCGCGCGCGGCGGGATGATTCTGGTCGGCATTCTCTGCTCGTTGATGGCGACGTTCCCCCGCCCGTTGCTGGCAGCACAAAGTTATGCGAGGGGGCTATTCCTGGCACTGATGGCCTCGGCGCTCTATCTGTTCGTGCTGATCCCGTTGATCAGCGATTTCGAGCTGCTCGCGTTGTTGTTGGCACCGTTGCTGTATGCGGTCGCGGTAGGGCTGGCCACTCCGGCCACCACCGGGACGGGCATTGGCCTCGGGCTTTCGACTTTTTTGCTGCTGGGGCCGGTCAACGTCGGTATCGGGCAGAACAGTTCGATCCAGTGGTTCGAGTTTGCCGGCGCGTACATTTGCGCGACCACCCTGGCCTTGAGCGTCTACTCCCTGATCTTTCCGTTCCGGCCGGTGCTGCGAATGCGACGGCTGTTCAAGGAGAACTGCGAGCAGGTCAATGCCTTACTGAAGACCGCGGCGACCGATGAACAGCAATTTGCTTTCGAGAGTCGCATGGTCGACCGGCTGACGATGATGCTGGGCTTGCTGCCGGCGGCCAATGACAAGCGCTCCAGTGAGTTATTTGAAGTCAGCCTCGGCTGCATGGCCTTGGGCGTGGCGTTGAACCAGCTCCGACAACAAGGACAAGGCAACCGCTTGTTGAGTCCCGGACAACAAAATCGCTTGCTGAACCAAGTCAGGGAGACCGGACGGTTGATTGCCGGGCGTCCGGGCATTGACCTTGAGCGGCTGCTGGAAAACCTGCGCAGCTTGGGCGATGAAATGGACGAACTGCAACGGGTGGTGCATGAGCACCTGTGGTCGGTGTTCAGGATGCGTGTGGCCCTGTTGATCGTGGTGTCGTTTCTGCAGCGCTACCGCGATTACTTTCAACGCGCTGACGCAGAAGGGGTACCGTCCCTTGCCCATTGATCTGGAAATAGGCGGCGTCTACCTGCCGCCGATCGCCCAGGCCTTGTTGTTGGCCTTGCCGATTTTTCTGTTGCTGGACTGGATATTGCGCCGCGTCGGCGTGCTGCGCTTCGTCTGGCATGAAGCCTTGTTCGAAGGCGCGTTGTACGCCTGCGTGTGCGCAACGCTGATCCTGGTGATGGGAGCCTGATGCCTTGAAAAAAATTCTGGCCCGATTCGCAACCCTGGCGGTGGTGCTGCTGGCCTTCGTCCTTGGCTGGTTCGCCTGGGAGCATTACACCCGCGCGCCGTGGACACGGGATGCGCGGGTTCGCGCGGATGTGGTGACCCTGTCCGCCGACGTCGGCGGACGGATTGTCAGCCTGGGTGTGCAGGACAACCAGCACGTCGACAAAGGCCAGTTATTGTTGGAGATAGACCCGGCGCGTTACACCTTGGCGGTGGAAACGTCCAAACGTTCGGTTGAAGTCGCCAAAGCCACGCTCGGTCAGTCGCAAGCGGCAATCGTCGCCAGCGAAGCGCTGCTCAAACAGCGGGAAAGTGAAGAGCGTCGTCGCCGTACGCTCAAGCAGGGGTTCGCGATTTCCGGCGAAGAGTGGGAAAAGTCCAACACCGAAGTGGCTGTTGCCCAGGCTGAACTGTTGCGAAATCAGGCCAATCTGGGGCTGGCGCAAGCCAATGTGCAATTGGCTATCGCCGCACTGACCCAGGCCGAACTGGACCTGCAACGCACGCGCGTTGTTGCGCCCGTCAGCGGTTACGTCACCAACCTGTTGACCCGCCAAGGTGACTACGCAACAGCCGGTGAGTCGTTGCTGGCATTGGTCGACAGCGATTCGTTCTACGTCAGCGGCTACTTCGAAGAAACCAAGTTGCCACGCATAGAGCCGGGCGACGCGGTCCGGGTCGAGCTCATGAGCGGCGAGACATTTGGCGGCACTGTCCAAAGCATTGCCTTCGCCATTGCCGACCGGGAAAACATCCCAGGCAATCGGCTGCTGGCCAACATCAACCCCAGTTACACCTGGGTCAAACTGGCGCAAAGGGTGCCGGTGCGCATTGAGATTGACCCGCAGTACGTCAGAAAAAACCGTTTGCGTGCCGGGACCACGGCGACGGTGACGGTACTTGAAAGCGAGCCGGGTAAACATCAGGCCAAAAAAAGCCCCGCGACCGAATGAGGCGCAGGGCTAAAAAAATCGGTTGGTTGCGGCCAACCAAAGGAGCTTTTGAAAATTACTTGCTGGCGACTGTCTCAGGCTGCCAGCCACCGCCAAGGGCTTTGTAAATCGCGACAATGCCGCGATACAAATCGGTTTCGGCCAGGGCCTGGGTATCTTCGGCCGCCAGACGCTCGCGTTGAGCATCCAGCAGGACGAGGAAATCCACGGAGCCTTCGCGGTAGCGAATCTCGGCCAGGTCCGCGGCGGAACGACTGGCTTCGCTCTGACGAATCAATGAGATCAGGCGTTGCTGGCGTTTGCCGTAGTCGCTGAACGCGTTTTCCGATTCTTCCAGCGCCAATAGCACTTGTTGCTCGTAGGTCGCGAGAGCGCCTTCGGCATCGGCATCGGCGCCGCGAATGCGGGCCCGCACGCTACCGAGGTCGAACGCTGCCCAGGTGATGCTTGGGCCCAGTGCCCAGGCATTGGCCGCCGACGAACCGATCTGCGAACCTCGCCCGGCGGTGAAACCGAGGAAGCCGCTGAGGCTGACTTTAGGAAACAAGTCAGCCGTGGCCACACCGACGCGGGCAGTGGCGGAGGCCAGTTTGCGTTCGGCGCTGAGGATGTCCGGACGCCGTTGCAGCAAATCCCCCGGGTCGCCGATCGGCAGCGCCTTGGCAATGGCCGGCAAGTCTTTGGGACTCAGGTCGACGGTCAGCTTGTCCGGGCGTTCGCCCAGCAGAGTCGCGATGCGGTTTTTCTGCCGAACCTGTTCGGCCTGCAATTGCGGCACGCTGGCTTCGACCGACGCCAGGCGTGCATCGGCACGCTCGACGTCCAGTTGGTCGCCGACGCCGGCATCGCGCAGGCTTTCGGTGATCTTGCGCGATTCCTGCTGGTTCTTCAGGTTGGCCACGGCGATCTTTTCGCGCAATTGCGCACCGCGCAGCTGACCATACGAGTCCACCAGTTCGGCAATCATGGTGACTTGCAGTTGGTACAAATCGGCTTCGATGGCTTGCTGTTCGGCGTTGGCCGATTCCAGATTGCGCTGGATGCGGCCAAACAGGTCGATCTCCCACGCCATGTCCAGACCCAGGTCGTAGCGTTCGCTATTGACCCGTTTGGTGGTCTGGCCAGGAATCTGGCCCTTGGCCAAATCACTGCTGGCCCGGCTGGTGATGGTCGGCATGGCGTCATTGCTGATGTCATCGCGAATCGCCCGGGCCGCTTTCCAGCGGGCGAAGGCGACACGCAAATCACGGTTGCCTTGCAGCGATTGAGTCACCAGCTGGTTGAGGGTCGGGTCCTCGAACTGCTGCCACCAGATGCCTTCGAAACGTGAGCGGTCGAAGTTCTTCTGACCGGCAGCGCCGTCGGTGGCCGTGGTGATGTGCGCAGGCTCAGTGGCTGGGATCTTGTAGTCCGGGCCGACGGCACAGGCACTCAGGGCCAGGACCAGCAGGCTCGGAAGAAAGGCTTTCAAGCTCATTGTTGCGACTCCAGTTTCAGGGCCTTGGCCGCTTTGCGCGCTTCGCCGCGCTCCACAAAGTTACGAATCAATACGTAGAACACAGGCGTCAGCAACAGGCCGAAGAAAGTCACCCCGAGCATCCCGGAGAACACCGCCACACCCATGGCGTGACGCATTTCGGCACCGGCGCCGCTGGATAACACCAGTGGCACGACACCCATGATGAACGCGAAGGAGGTCATCAGGATCGGCCGCAGACGCAGGCGGCACGCTTCAAGCACCGCGGCGAGCGGGCTCATGCCTTCGTCCCGCTGTTTGTCCTTGGCGAACTCGACGATCAGAATCGCGTTCTTACAGGCAAGTCCCACCAGTACGATCAGGCCGATCTGCGTGAAGATGTTGTTGTCGCCACCCGACGCAATCACACCGGTAATGGCCGACAGCAGGGTCATCGGTACGATCAGGATCACCGCCAGTGGCAGGCTCCAGCTTTCGTACTGCGCCGCGAGCACCAGGAACGCCAGCAATACGCAGAGCGGGAACACGAACAACGCAGTGTTGCCGGACAGAATCTGCTGGTAGGTCAGGTCGGTCCATTCGTAGGTCATGCCGTTCGGAAGTTCTTCCTTGAGCAGTTTCTCGATGGCTTTTTCGGCCTGGCCGGAGCTGTAGCCGGGTGCCGCCGCGCCGTTGATCTCGGCGGTGATGAAACCGTTGTAGTGCATCACGCGGTCCGGCCCCGAGGTGTCGCTGACCTTGATGAAGGTCGCCAACGGGATCATCTCGCCTCTGTTGTTACGCACTTTCAGCTGACCGATCTGGTCGGGCTCGAGGCGGAACTGCTGCTCGGCCTGAACGTTGACTTGATAGGTACGCCCGAAACGGTTGAAGTCGTTGGCATACAGCGAGCCCAGGTAAATCTGCAGGGTGTCGAAGATGTCACTGACGGCCACGCCGTGGGTCTTGGCTTTTTCGCGGTCGATAGCAGCATCGACCTGCGGCACGTTCACGGTGTAGCTGGTGAACAGGGCGGCCAGTTCCGGAACGTTGTGGCTTTTGTTGATGATGTTCATGGTTTCTTTGTACAGCTCGTCGTAGCCGAGGTTGCCCTTGTCTTCGATTTGCAGGCGGAAACCACCGATGGTGCCCAGACCTTGTACTGGCGGCGGCGGGAAGATCGCCATGTAGGCTTCCTGAATCCCCGCGAACTGACCGTTCAAGGCCCCGGCAATCGCACCAGCGGACATGCTCGGGTCTTTACGCTCATCGAACGGTTTCAGGGTCACGAACACGATGCCGGCGTTTGGACTGTTGGTGAAACCGTTGATCGACAGGCCGGGGAACGCCACTGCACTTTCCACGCCCGGCTGTTTCAGGGCCAGGTCGGACATGCGCTTGATTACGTCTTCGGTGCGGTCCAGGCTCGAGGCGTCCGGCAATTGCGCGAAGGCCACCAGGTATTGCTTGTCCTGGCCAGGTACGAAACCGGTCGGGGTGTGGGCGAAACCGAAGAAGGTCAGCACCATCAGGCCTGCGTACAACAGCAGGGCAATGCCGCTGCTGCGGATAACCCGGGCTACGGTGCCGACATAGCCATTGCTGGCGCGTTCGAAGAACCGGTTGAACGGACGGAACAGCCAGCCGCCCAATAGTTTATCAAGCACTTTGGTAAAGCGATCTTTCGGCGCATCGTGGCTCTTGAGCAGCACAGCGGCCAGGGCAGGGGACAGTGTCAGCGAGTTGAACGCCGAGATCACGGTCGAGATGGCAATGGTCAGGGCAAACTGTTTGTAGAACTGGCCGGTGAGTCCGGAAATGAACGCCGCCGGGATAAATACCGCACACAGCACCAGCGCCGTCGCGATGATCGGCCCGGTCACCTCTCGCATGGCTTTCTTGGTGGCTTCTACGGGCGTTTCTCCCAGCTCGATGTGCCTTTCCACGTTCTCCACCACCACGATGGCGTCGTCCACCACGATCCCGATCGCCAGTACCAGGCCGAACAGTGACAGGGCGTTGAGCGAGAAGCCGAACAAATGCATCACCGCGAACGTACCGATCAGCGATACCGGCACAGCGACCAGTGGAATGATCGAGGCGCGCCAGGTTTGCAGGAACAGGATCACCACCAGCACCACGAGGATCAGGGCTTCGAAGAGGGTGTGAACCACGGCCTCGATGGAGCCGCGCACGAAGATCGTCGGGTCATAGACGATGCTGAAGTCCATGCCTTCCGGGAAGCTTTTCTTCAGTTCGGCCATCTTGTCGCGAACTTCGTTGGAGATCTCGATAGCGTTGGAACCTGGGCGCTGGAAGATCGGGATGGCCACGGCCGGCTGGTTGTTCAGCAGCGAGCGCAGGGCGTATTGACTGGAGCCCAGTTCGACGCGAGCGATGTCTTTAAGGCGGGTGATTTCACCGTTGTCGCCGGAGCGAATGATGATGTTCTCGAACTCTTCCTCAGAAACCAGACGGCCCTGAGTGTTGACCGACAGTTGGAAACTGGTGGCATTCGGTGCGGGAGGCGCACCCAGCGCACCGGCCGCTACTTGGCGGTTCTGCTCACGAATCGCGCTGACCACGTCCGTCGCCGTCAGGTTGCGCGAAGCGGTTTTGTTCGGATCCAGCCACACCCGCAGCGAGTAGTCGCCCATACCGAACAGTTGCACGTCACCGACACCGCCCAGCCGCGCCAGCTCATCCTTGATGTTGAGCAGGGCGTAGTTGGACAGGTAGAGCATGTCGTAGCGTTTGTCCGGCGAGGTCAAGTGCACAACCATCGTCAGGTCGGGCGAGGCCTTGTCCACGGTGATACCGATGCGTGTCACTTCCTCTGGAAGTTTCGGCTCGGTACGGGTCACGCGGTTCTGAACTTGCACCTGCGCGTTGTCCAGGTCGGTGCCCAGCGCGAAAGTGATCGTCAGAGTGATTTTGCCGTCAGCGGTGGATTGCGAGGACATGTACAACATGTTCTCGACGCCGGTGATGGATTGCTCCAGGGGAGCGGCCACGGTTTCACCGATGACTTTAGGGTTGGCGCCCGGGAAGTTGGCACGGACCACAACAGTCGGTGGCACCACTTCCGGGTATTCGCTGATCGGCAACTGGAACAGCGAGATGGCGCCGGCGATCAGGATCAGCAGCGACAGTACCGCTGCGAAGATCGGCCGCGAAATGAAGAATTGGGAAAAATTCATCGGAGTTGTCGTCCCTTAACCGCGTGGAGTCGCGGCAGCCAATTTCACAACCGAACCCGGCGCGACCTTGGCAGGTGCGACTTGGGGCAGGTTGCTGGCTTCCAGCGCTTGTCGTTGTTGTGCGAGAGCTGCGAGGGTCTCTTTGCTGGCCATCGGAATCACCTCTGGGGTGACCGGCGAACCAGGGCGAACCCGTTGCAGCCCCTTGACGATGACGGTGTCATCTTTGTTCAGGCCGCTGCGCACGATGCGCAAACCTTCGATCTTCGGACCCAGCTCTACCGCGCGGTAGGCCGTTTTGTTGTCGGCATCCATCACCAGCACGAACTTCTTGCCCAGATCGGTACCGACGGCTTCGTCGTTGATCAGCACGGCGGAGTAGGTGCCGCTGCCGACCAGTTTCAGGCGGGCATACAAGCCGGGGGTGTACTGGCCGTCCGCGTTGTCGAAAACCGCACGACCACGGATGGTGCCGGTTTTCGGATTGACCTGGTTGTCGACGAAGTTCATCACGCCCTGGTGCGGGTTGCCGTCTTCGTTGGACAGACCGAGGTAAACCGGGGTAGTGGCGCCGCGCTTGCCCTGGCGAGCGAGCTGGGTGTATTTGAGGAACACACGCTCGTCAGCGTCGAAGTAGGCGTAAACCTTGTCGGTGGACACGACGCTGGTCAGCGCCGTGGTGTCGGCAGTCACCAGGTTGCCAGCAGTGATCTCGGCACGGCTGACCCGGCCGCTGATGGGCGCGGTCACACGGGTAAAGCTCAGGTTGAGTTTCGCCAGGTCCAGTTGCGCCTGAATGGCACCGACGGCGGCGCGGGCTTCTTGGGATGCGCTGGTGCGCGAATCGGCGAGTTCAGCGGAGATCGCGTTGCTGGTGCGCAGACGTTCACCGCGTTGGGCTTCGTTTTCACTGCGGGTGGCATTGGCGCGACCTTGAGCAACTAGCGCTTCGAGGCGGCGGACCTCGGCCTGGAACGGACGCGGGTCGATCTGGAACAGCAAGTCACCTTTCTTGACTAGCGCGCCTTCGGTGAACGCGACTTCATCAATCTGGCCGGACACCCGTGGACGGATCTCGACGGTTTCTGGCGCTTCGAGGCGACCGGTGAATTCATCCCACTCGTTGACCGGTTGTTCCAGCACCTTGGCCACGCTGACTTTTGCCGCGGGCATCGTTGCTGCGGTCTCAGGAGCCTTGCCGCAAGCGCTCATCACCAGAACGGCCAACAGGGCCAACGGGAAGCGCAAATGTTTGAGTGAATGTTCCATGGATGCATCCGCCAATGTATTGAGAATGGACGGATGATGAGCGGCAGGGGGGTATCGCACGAATCGAATGAGGCAAAGGTAACTATCATTCGGAATGATATAAGCTCCGAGCGAGCCCTCTAGCATAGGGCTTTAGTTAGGGGGCTATCAAACGTATCGATGACAATTCAATGTTGCGCAGAATGCAAAGGTTGGTGCTGAAATCGAGTCGCCGCCTTCGCGAGCAGGCTCGTTCCCACAGTGGGCCAAGTCACCCTGTGGGAGTGAGCCTGCTCGCGAAGAGACAATGAGCCTGAAAAAAATCAGGATCAAGCCAAACTGTCCGGATCCCCAAAGAACATCTGAATCCGCGACCGCAACCAGCGCTCCCCCGGATCATTGTCTTGCGACCCGCGCCAGGCCATGTGCAATTCAAAGCTGCGCACCGGCAACGGCGGATCTTCAGCCCGCACACCGCCAGCGGCGGTCAAGGCTTCGGCGGTGTAATCAGGCACGGTGGCGACGATATCCGTTCCGCTGATCAGCGTACTCAAACCGTTGAACTGCGGCACCGCGAGCACCACATGGCGCTTGCGCCCGAGCTTTTCCAGTTCCTCATCTATAAAGCCGCTGAGGTCGCCGGCAAACGACACCAGCGCATGGGGTCGGTCGCAGAAGTCGTCCAGGCTCAAGGGGCCGGGCACCGAATCGGCACGCAACAACTTCGGCGAACTGCGGCGCAACACCTTGCGCTTGGCGTTGGCCGGCAGGTCGGCGGTGTAGCTGACACCGATAGAAATCTCCCCCGAGGCCAGCAAGCTCGGCATCAGGATGTAGTTGGCCCGACGCACCACCAGCACGATCCCCGGTGATTCGGCGCGCAGGCGCTTGAGCAGCATCGGCAACAACGCGAACTCGACATCGTCCGACAGACCAATGCGGAATACCGCCGTGCTGGTCGCCGGGTCGAATTCCGCCGCACGGCTGACCGCCGTGGAAATCGAGTCCAGTGCCGGGGAGAGCAGGGCGAAGATTTCCACCGCCCGGGCGGAAGGCTCCATGCTGCGGCCGGTGCGCACAAACAACGGATCATCGAACAACCCGCGCAGGCGTGAGAGCGCCGCACTGATGGCCGGCTGGCCCAGGAACAATTTTTCCGCAGCGCGGGTCACACTGCGTTCGTGCATCAATGTTTCGAAAACGATCAACAGGTTCAGGTCGACACGACGCAGGTCATTACGATTCATCTGGAGTCCTGGCAGAGTCATCAAGCTTGACGAGAGCGGCCATATGAGAACAATGGCCGGCATGAATATTACGGGGAAAGGCTGCTACTCTGCACCGAGTAATTCAGTTTTCCTGAAAAGGCTGCTGCGGTTATCACGACATTTGCGAATGTCTCCGTCGCTGCGGAATCAATGACAGGCATGTCGACTATTAATAGCCACTGATAGTCTTGGGTAGAAAGCCCGGATAGAGTTCATGGCATTAGAGGTTACTTTGACGAGGTTTGCGATGTCCCGCACGATCCGTTTTCACAAGTTTGGTCCTGCCGAGGTGCTCAAATGCGAAGAGCATGCGGCGTCTCTGCCTGCTCCAGGCGAAGTGCAGGTGCGTGTCGAGGCAATCGGCATCAGCTGGTACGACATTCTCTGGCGCCAGAACCTGGCGTCGTCGCAAGCCCGTCTGCCTTCAGGCCTTGGCCATGAAATGTCCGGTGTAGTGACGGCAGTCGGTGACGGTGTCGATGACCTGGCAGTGGGGGACAAAGTCGCCAGCTTCCCGGCTGAAAGCCCGAACGACTACCCGGTCTATGGCGAGCAGATTGTTTTGCCACGCTCGGCACTGACCCGCTATCCAGACGTGCTTACTCCGGTCGAAGCCGCGGTGCATTACACGCCGCTGCTGATTGCGTACTTCGCCTATGTCGATCTGGCGCGGGTCAAACCCGGGCAGTTTGCCTTGGTGACCGACGCCAGCCACTGTGCCGGTCCGTCCTTTGTTCAGTTGGGCAAGGCGTTGGGCATCCGGGTCATCGCTGCGACCAAAACCGCGGAAGAACGCGAATACCTGCTGTCCCTCGGCGCCGAGAAAGTCATCGTCACCGAAGAACAGGACCTGCTGATGCAGATCAACAAGATCACCGACAACCGCGGTGTCGATGTGGTGTTCGATGGTCTTGGCGGTCCGCAGATGTCGTTGCTTGGCGACGTGCTTGCCCCGCGTGGCAGCCTGGTGTTGTACGGCCTGCAAGGCGGCAACCAGACCCCATTCCCGGCGTGCGCAGCGTTCCAGAAGAATATTCAGTTCTTTGTGCACTGCATCGGCAACTTTACCGGCAAACCGGAACTGGGCATTGCACAGGATCAGGTCGCCGTGCAACGTGCCTTGCGTGACATCAACCAGCTGACCGCCGACCGCGTGCTGCTGCCGCTCAAGACTCGGGTCTTCCCGTTTTCCGAGTTCGTTGAAGCACACCGCTACATGGACGAATGCCCATGTCGCGAACGGGTCGCCCTTCAGGTCGAACCGGTGTAATCACCGCGTTAACAAAAAGTCCGTGCCCGCACGGACTTTTTGCATTTTCCCGCCAAAATACGAGAAGCTCATCGACCTGTCGGTGGGGCCGTTCAGCAACTGAACTGGTTTTTGCTCTTAATCTGTATCTTCTAATCATCATGTAAGCGCTGATAATTGAATGATTACTTTCATCTCAAGGAATGAGCCATGGCTGAATATCGGCTAGCTGTTTTTCAATCCCCACCGACAATACAAACTCGACAAATAGTTCACTATCGACTCGCCACTGAGCAAGTGCTGGCGACTTCTTTCTTTATTTCTCGTGCTACTTGTCTGTGGGACGCTGTCGGACATTTCCTAGGACGCAAATCTATACCCCAAGAGGCCTGTCCTGTGCGGCTTTGCGGCGGTTACCCTATGGCAGGTGGTCGGAGCGCCTTGATCATTTCAAATAATTACAAAAACACTAAGTGTTAGCATTTGATATCGAAACTGCGACACACCATTCATGACGCGCACTCCGTTGCGCAGTGCATCTAAATGTCTGCATGACATCGAACTTATGAATAACAGGTAAGCCATGATGACCAATACTCACGACCAGGCAATGAATTATGTTTATCAGCAAGTACTGCAACGATTGCTGAGTTTCTTTTCACGCGCCGAACGCACGGCGTTGCAGCTGATGATTCAACGGCTGGTGGTGGCCGCCGGTGGGATAGAGCGTATCGGCGAATTCAAGGTGCTGACGACCCAGTCGGGCTCCCGGGATGGTTGCTACACCTTGGCGCTGCTGCGAGCCGCGCAGCTCAGTATTGCGGGGCGGTCGCCTGCGACATTTCAGTTGCGCGTGGCGACGTTACGTCTCAATGCCACCGATTCGACAGCCCTGGACAACATCCACCGCAGTTGCAGTGCGCTGTTTCTCTACGATGATCCCCGGGTCGAAGTGTTGATGGTCGATAACCGCGAGGTCCTGCCCTTTAACCACCTGGCCGCTGTTTCCGATGCCGGACGCGAGTCAAACCGGCTCAATCTGCTGATGGTGGGGCACCGGCGTAACCTGAACGGTCCGATCGACCTGTGGGACGACGGGTACTTGGCCACCGGCGAGTTCTACGGCCAGATCGCCCGATGGGACGGTGGCGTCGATGCGTTGATCAGCAGCGATACCCCCCGTCAGCAGCGGCTGTTTCTGGAAGGGCTGAACCGCGCGGCGGCAAAGGCCGGGCTCAAACCCGCAGATCACGCGGAAATGGGCTATGAACAGCTGTTTACGCGCCTCGATGGGCTGGGCGGTGATTATTACAGGGAGTTTTACCCTGAACAGACCCAGCCGCAGTGGCGTCCAGCCGGACGTTTCGAGGCATGCCGACGCACAACCTTCATCGATATTCACGACTTGCTGGTCAGTAATCTGGAAGAGCGCTGGCCACTGCTCACCGATTTTCTCAGGATTCAACCTGACGAACTGGCGTTACAGCTCAGCGACAACGATTTCACCAGCCCCTTGATATCCGCGCACCTTCGCGGGCTCCAGGCCTGCTTCATTCATGATCGTACGTATGAAATCGGCGTCGTCGAGTTCTTGCAACAGACCTTGGTGAAGTTGCGTCGCCGCAAACTTTCCGAGCGCGTGTGCGAGCAAGCGATCGAGCTGTTTGGCAACCCGCTGGACCTGCCGGACCATCGCACACTGGCGTCAGCCGAAGCACAGAAGACCCTGGGCTTGAGCGAGGCGCAACTGGTGTGCCTGCTCTTCGCGCCGTTTGGCGACAACGGTGCATCGCTTGAGCATTTTTTACGCCAGTGCCATCCCGGGATGCTGGTGGCACTACCCGATCTGCATCGGGCAATGCAGGGCAAATCGGCGCCAGAGCAGGTGCTGCAATGGATGGTCGACGTCAGCGGTTTGCCGGTCGGCCTGATTGGCAGGCTTTACCGCATGAGCCCGGTGATCGACCCGCAAGACCCTGTAAAAGCAGACATGGCAGTGGATGAGGCCGTGATCAGCGAATGGTCAACGGGACGTTGACAGTGCCTGGCGCAGCAGCGTCCCTGACTCGCGACGGTACTGCGCGCGCGGTAACGGGTCATTGCGGATGAAAGGGCCGCGGGATACCGATTTTGCTTATCAGGCGGTCTATCGCTACCTGACTCATCTCATCAACGAGCCGGTCAGCGATACGCGAGTGCGCCTTCCTTCCTTGCGGCAATTGGCGGATCGCCTGAGCGTGTCGATCTCGACCATTCAGTACGCGTATTCGTTGCTGGAAAAGGAAGGGCGGGTCTACTCGGTCGCCAAGTCGGGGTATTACGCGCTGCCGGTGTCGTCGATCACGCCGTTCAGCAGCGGTCATGACCTGCTCGAGACGGTGTACGTCAATGCCAGGCGTCCGGGCGTGCTGGTCTTGAGCGCCGATGAACCTGCATTGTTGCAGCCGCTGGACAGTCCGTTGCTGCTGCTTGAACGGGAGCTGTTGCGCCAGTACCCGCGCCAGCCGCAACCGCCGTCGCAACCCTGCGGCGAGCTGGAACTGCGGACAGCCCTGGCGGCGCGCTACACCATCTCTCCCGCGCGGTGCTGGCATGCCGATGATGTCTACATCGGCGCCGACCTGCGTGGTGTGCTGGAAATCCTGATCGCGGTGCTGTGCCTCAAGGACGCCACGGTCCTGGTCGAGTCTCCCTGCGACTGGACAATTCTGCGTCAGTTGCAGGACGCCGAGGTGCAGGTCATCGAGTTGCCCTTGCAAGCCAATGGCAGCCTGGATATCGACTACCTGAAAGAGTTGCTCGAAACCCAGCCCGTGCGTCTGGTCATGCTTTCCTCCGGCTTCAACATGCCGCGCGGCAGTGTCGCCAGTCACAGCAACCGGCAATTGGCTGCGCGGTTACTGGAACGTCATGGCAGTTGGGTATTGGAAAACGATTGTTATGGCGAACTTGAGTTTGAGCCTCAAGGCCAGCGCTTTCGTGATTTGCTGGACCCGGATCGGCTGATCGTGTTTTCCACTTTCGAAAAAGTCATCGGGCCCGAGGCGCCGTATGGCTATTTACTTTCCCGTCAGCTGCATGCGGAGTTGCAACGGTACTTTTTATTGCGTTCGTTTCGCTTGTCGCCGATTAGACAGAAAGCCATTGCCCGCTTGTACAGCAACGGCCGCATCGATCAGCACCTGATGGTGTTGCGGCGCCTGCTCAAGGAGCGCAAGGCGCAGATGACACAGTTGCTGTCGGAGCGCCTGGCGGATGCCTTGCAGTTCGTCGAACCTCAGGGGGGCGCGACAATCTGGGCTCGATCGCTGCGTCGGGTGGATGTGCGTCGTGTGTTTCAGCGCATGTTGAAGCAACACGTGGTGATCGCGCCGGGGGAGTTGTTCAGTTTGCAGGGATTGCACGCGCAACATTTGCGCTTGAGCCATACGTTTGGCGGTGAACACGATCTTGGCGCAGCCATCGGCCTGCTGGGGGATGCGTTGAGGCTGGAATCGATCGAGTGAGCCGGGTGTGAAACATCCTCGAAGCCCCGTGGATCGATCCCATCGCGTTGCGGTCAAACTGCCAGTAAACTGCGCTCCTACTCCTGAACCACTCTATTCCAGAGGTTTTGCATGACAATCAGTCCTTTTGCGGGCAAACCGGCACCGGCAGAACTGTTGGTCGACATCCCGCGACTGGTCACGGCCTATTACACCGGCCGGCCTGATGCGTCGGTGTCGACTCAGCGCGTGGCGTTCGGCACCTCCGGGCACCGCGGCAGCTCGTTCGACCTGAGCTTCAACGAATGGCACGTTCTGGCGATCAGCCAGGCGATTTGCCTGTATCGCGAAGCGCAAGGTATCGACGGCCCATTGTTTGTCGGGATCGACACCCACGCGTTGTCCACCCCGGCCGGCGCCAGCGCACTGGAAGTCCTGGCCGCGAACGGCGTCAACGTGATGATCGCCGAGAATGACGAGTACACACCGACGCCTGCTATTTCCCATGCAATTCTCTGCTACAACCGCGGCCGCACTTCGGGCCTGGCAGACGGCATCGTCATTACGCCTTCGCACAACCCGCCGCAAAGTGGTGGCTACAAATACAACCCAACCAATGGCGGTCCGGCCGATACACACATCACCAAGTGGATCGAAGCCAAGGCCAACGAACTGCTGGCGGCCAAGCTCGCGGGCGTCAAGCGCATCAGTTACGAGCAAGCGCTGAAGGCCGACACGACTCATCGCCACGACTACCTCAACACTTACGTGGCGGACCTGATCAACGTGATCGATTTCGACGCGATCCGCGACGCCAAACTGCATCTGGGTGTCGATCCGCTGGGCGGGGCCGGAGTGCGCTACTGGTCGGCGATTGCCGAGCATTACCGGCTGGACCTGGAAGTGGTCAACAAACAGGTCGATTCGACCTTCCGTTTCATGACAGTCGACTGGGACGGGCAGATCCGCATGGACCCGTCGTCGAGTCATGCGATGCAAGGCCTGATCGGGCTGAAAGAGCGCTTCGACGTCGCGTTTGCCTGCGACCCTGATCACGACCGCCACGGCATCGTGACGCCGTCCGGTGGTCTGCTGGCCCCGAACAGCTACCTCGCGGTGACGATTGATTACCTGTTTCAGAACCGTCCGCAGTGGCGCGCCGACGCTGCCGTGGGCAAAACCGTGGTCAGCAGTGGCTTGATCGATCGCGTGGCCAAGCGTTTGGGCCGTCGCCTGTACGAAGTGCCAGTCGGTTTCAAATGGTTCGCCGACGGTCTGTTCGACGGTTCTCTGGGTTTCGGCGGCGAAGAAAGCGCTGGCGCCTCGTTCCTGCGCAAGGACGGCGGCGTCTGGAGCACCGACAAGGACGGTTTGATACCCGCCTTGTTGGCGGCGGAAATGACCGCGCGTACGGGGCGCGATCCAAGCCAGGCTTATCGCGCTTTGACCGACGAACTCGGCGAGCCATTCTCGGTTCGGGTGGACGCCAAGGCCAACCCTGAGCAGAAAGCCCTGCTGAGCAAGTTGTCGCCCGATCAAGTCACCTCGACGCAACTGGCGGGCGAAAAGATTCAGAGCATCCTCAGCCATGCGCCGGGCAACGACCAGGCCATTGGCGGATTGAAGGTGATGACCGAGAACGGCTGGTTCGCGGCGCGCCCGTCGGGCACCGAAGACATCTACAAAATCTACGCCGAAAGCTTCGTGAGTGAAGATCACCTCAAGCAATTGGTGGCTGAAGCCCAGACGCTGGTGGATGGCGCAATCGCTGCGAAGTGATTGGGCGGCTACTGATCAGTTGGGTATTGGAATGAAAAAGGGGCGACCATCACGGTCGCCCCTTTTTTTGTCTGCTGGTTAGCGCATCAAGCCAGATCTACCAGGACGATTTCACTGTCCTCGACGGCGGTCACTCGCAGCACCTGCTCATTGGCAACCGCAACGCCGTCTCGAGCTTGTGCACGCAAGCCATTGACTTCAATGACACCCGTGGCTGGCACGAGGTAGGCACGGCGTCCGTTATCCAGACGATATTCCGCACTTTCCCCGGCTTTCAAATTGGCCGCCACCAAACGGGCATCGGCACGAATGCGCAGGCTTTGATCGTCGCCAGCCTTGCCGCTCGCGAGCGTCACGAAGCCTTCGCGCTGGCCTTTTGGAAACGGCTTGGCGCCCCAGGAAGGTGCCGAGCCGACTTCGTTCGGGATGATCCAGATCTGAAAGATCTTGGTCTCGGCCGACTCCAGGTTGTACTCGCTGTGCGCAATCCCGGTGCCAGCGCTCATGACCTGAACGTCACCGGCCTCGGTGCGGCCTCGGTTGCCAAGGTTGTCTTCGTGAGTAATCGCGCCTTCCCGGACATAAGTGATGATTTCCATGTCCCGGTGCGGGTGTTTCGGGAAACCGGTGCCGGCGGCAATGATGTCGTCGTTCCACACGCGCAAGTTGCCCCAATTCATGCGTTTCGGATCGTGGTACTCGGCGAACGAAAAGTGGTGATGAGCATCCAACCAGCCGTGATGGGCGCCGCCCAGGGAGTTGAAGGGTCTGAGTTCGAGCATGATCGTCTCCTGAAAAGGGTGGTTGATGGCGGGCATCATCTATCAGGCACAGATCGATAAAAAGCGTAAAAACTGCCTCATTACCATCGAATAATTTGATATCTGACAGCCTCGAAACATTCTCATGCAGCCTTCACTTCATCGCATAAGCCAATGACCTGTAAGCATTTCACTAGAACTCAAGTGCAAATACAGACACCATGGCGCCCAACAGCCTCACACCCTGGAGTCAGTCCGCGTGCCGCAACACACCTCCGATCTTCCTCCTGAACTGCGCCCCTTGGCCGAGATGCCATTGCTCAAGCGCCTTGCCGCCCGGTTCTTTGGCCATGGCCTGACCAAACTGCGCGCCCAACACCGTGCGTCATGGTTGCACGGCCAGTCCGATGGCTTTCGCAGCGGTCACACCGCGGGCGTGGATTACGGCTTCAGAGAAGGCAAGCTTGAAGGGCTGGAAGAAGGCCGGCAGGTGTTGTTGATCCGTGATTCCCGCTCGACCGAGCATCGGCCGCCCAACATCGATGACAACCTGTTCGACGACTGGCGACTGCCCTTGAGCGCCGAAGTGAAAAAGCGAATGAAGGCTGATGTCACTCGGTTACTGCCCGCTCACGGCCAGCCGAGCACGGCCCAATGGAAGATGATCTTCAGCGACACACCCTCGACTTCGGTGATCGCCGGAGCGGGCGCAGGCAAGTCGACCACGCTGGTGCTGCGCATCCTGCTGCTGACTCACTATTTGGGGTTCGAACTCGATTCGATGACCGTCGTCACGTTCACCCGCGAGTCGCGCAAAGACTTCATTAATAAACTGATCGAATTGTTTGGCCTGTGGGGCCGGGCCCTGAGCTTCAAGGACGCCCGTGACTTGGTGCGCACCTTCCACTCTCGAATTCTGCCGATGGTGCGCAGCTTGCCGGGGTTTGAGCGGCTACAGGCGTTCGAAAACCTTGGCAACCGCCCGCACAACGGCGATGACGACGTTGACAGCAACCCGTTTGACCTGCGCATCAATGATGCCCAGCGCCAACAATTGAACACCTGCTATCACAGCCTGTTTACTCGCGATGAACGTTTCCGCGAGCTGATCAAGCCGTTGTCCCGCCATGCCCTGCAACTCAAGGAGCTGGAGCGCGATCACCCCGACGTACAGAAACGCATGGCCGTCACCGAACTGGCCGCCAAGCGCGATGAAGAACTGTGCGACGCCGTCGAAGACCTGTGGTTTCGTGCCGGCGCGTGGCCGATCAAGGGCATTGAGCCGAATCGCCAGCGGTTCGACATCAATGGTTCGACCTTTCATTGTCACGGGTACATCCCGACGCTGGACGCGTGGGTCGTGTTGGGGTTTGACCCACGCGAGAATCCGCAGCTCAGTCGCCCGAAGGCCAAGCTGAGCGTCAGGGCAGAGTGGGCCGTAAAGCGCACCCTGTTTCAAGCTTTCTGCCGCAAGCCTTTGATATGGATCGATAGTTACGAATCATCAAAGCGCGTTTTGGCTTCGCTGGCCGGTGATGCCAGCGCTGGGCCGGGGTTCGATTACAAGGTTAAAGGTGAGCTGGGTTCGGCGCCGCTGCTGGACGGTTTCGTCGCTGCCGCCGGGTTCATCGAGAACCTGGGCCTGGATGTGCCTGGCGCGGTAGGCCAGATGAGTTTTGCGAAAGATGACCCGGACCGGTTTTTTTTCGAGGCGTTGAGCCTGTTCTGGCGCGCCCTGGAGGACCACCTGCTGGATCAGAAACCGCCGGTGATGACGTACAACCGGATGTTTGCGCTGTTCAGCGAGCATTCGCCGGAAAACCTCAAATTGCTGAGCGATGAGCTGTTGCGACCGATGTCGCACCTGATGATCGATGAATTTCAGGACGTATCGCCACAGATCGTCTCGTGGATTCGCGCCAGCCTGACCGAGATCCGTAGCCGCGGCCCGGCGATGCACGTGGGGCGCTGGGCGCAGCGTTCGTCATTGCTCTGCGTGGGCGATGATTGGCAGTCGATTTACGGCTGGCGCGGCAGTTCACCGACGTACTTCATGGAATTCAGCAAGGAATTCCCATCGCCAGGCACCACCAAAGTCATGCTCAGTGACAACTACCGCAGCCATCAACACATCATCGACGCGGCCGAACACATCGTGCGAGCGGCTCCGGCGATTGCCGGCAAAAAGGCCAAGGCCAGTGGTGAGCCAAAGCCATTGTTGCCGGTCAACGTGCTGGATCGTGACGATCAGGCCATGGCGCAGCGCCTGATCGAACATTACCGGCAGGGCGATTCGATCTTGATGCTTTATCGAAAAAGCAGCGATAAGTCATTGATTGAGCAACATATACAGTCTGTAGTTAATGTTGATTCGAGCTTGCCGTACGAGGCGCGACGCATAAAGCAGCTGACCTACCACAGTGCCAAAGGCCTGCAAGCGGACGCGGTGTTCCTGTTGGGCGATTGCCAGCATCTGACCAGTTCGCCGTACAAGAACCAGGTCTATCGCATGGCGGGATTGGGCAAGCCCGGCGACAAGGAAGCCTACGACAGCGCGCAAAAAGACGAAGTCCTGCGGCTGGCTTACGTCGGCATCACTCGGGCAGTGAGTCATTGCTACTGGTATGTCGAAAGCCAGGACACCCAGGCGGCGAACATGCCCAAGGCGTCAGACCGGATCGGTAAGGGCAAGGCGTTCTTCGCCGATCACCGGCAGGGCATCAAGTAAAAGTCGCGCTCACAAAAAAGCCCACATCACGTGGGCTTTTGGCTGGGGGGTATACGTTCAGGCATAACTCTTGAGGGTCGCCGATGGAATGAACGCTTCAAGTTCATCTTCGACCGCTTCGATGATTCGCTCAACGTCTGCGGCATTCATCACGGTAGCGCAAGGAATACCCGCAATGGCGATCATGGTCTCGCCACTCTCGCGGTCAAACAGACGGGCAATCATGCTGCCCGGCGCGTCCATGCTCGCCTCGAATCCCATGGGATGAAAATGCCAGCGCATCAGCTGGCAGGCGTTTGGAAATGTAACCTTGCTGAACGAACCTTTATTCATGTGTTGCCCGCCTTCTTCATCGAGCGCTTCCTTTAGCTCATGTTAGGAGGGAAGAGCCTTCAATGGCTCAACCGGTGACTGCGTTAAAAGTAGCATCCGGATGTGAAAACCATGTGATTTTTTTCAGTCCGTTTGGCGATTGCTTGCGATTCTTTGATATGGATCACACGCCAGTGTTGAGTCGATTCGCGGGTGGTCGGCCTGGCCATTGAACCGCTGACCGAACTTCGGCAAGCTCCAGCTATTTCGCCGAGACCCTATATGCACGCCGACGATGATGGGCCGTCGCAAACCCAGGCCACGGGCGAGACGGTCATGCGCTATCACTTGTGCTGGAAACACCGGGATCTGCAGGGCGTCATGGCGCTGTATCACCCGGACATTCAGTACCACGATTTTTTCCAGAACCGCGTGATGGGCCTCGACGAATTGCCCGAGTACGTGCGCGACAGCATGCCGCGCAACCCCGACGAAGCGCTGGAGCATTCGGATCGTATTCGCCTGGACGGTAACACCGCGTTCATTCAGTACCAGATGACGTTGCGTGGCGGCGAAGGGCTGGTGTCATTCCGCTCCAGCGAGGCGATCACCGTGCGCGACGGCTTGATCTGGCGGGTCAACGAATACGCCTCACTGGTGCGCGAGCAACCGCAAAGCAGCACCGCAGCGAATTCACGCCCGGCCGTCAGCCGATTGGGGCTTTCGCCTCGTCAGTTGGGCTTCATGGCCGAAGACCTGCAGCAATACTTCCAGCGCCAGCAACCTTATCTGGACCCGGCACTCGACCTGCAACAGGTGGCGCAGGAGTGCGGCTACAGCCGTAACCAGATCTCCTATCTGCTGAATCAGGTGCTTGGCCAAAGCTTCTACCGCTACGTCAACCAAGCGCGCTTGCAGCATTTGCTCGCCGCGCTGGATAGCGCAACCCAGCCAGTGCGGGTCGATGAACTGGCATTTGCCGCCGGTTTCAATTCGCTGTCGGCGTTCTACAGTTGCTTCCGTCGGCACACCGGCCTGTCGCCCAAGGCCTACCTCAAACACATTTCTTTGCGTGCACGCGCGCAAGACAGCCTCTGAGCCCAGGCATTAGGATCGACGCCATCGAAAGTTTGATGGGCGGAGTCTCGAATGGCGGCGTGGAGCAAGATCAGTTTATGGATGGACCAGCTCGACGAGCCGTTGCTGGCGCGTGCGGCGCTGGAACAGGACCGGGATGTCGACGTGGTGATAGTCGGCGCCGGATACACCGGGCTCTGGACCGCGTATTACCTCAAGCGCCTGGCGCCGGGGCTGGACATCGCCATCATCGAAGCGCAAACCGCCGGTTTCGGCGCGTCGGGACGCAATGGCGGCTGGCTGATGGGCAATTTGCTGGGCGAAGACCGCCTATTGGCGAACTTGTCAGCCGATCAACGCCGAGCTTCGTTCGATCTGCTGCACGGAATTCCCGATGAAGTCGAGATCGTCATCGAACGCGAAGGGATTGACTGTGATTTTCGTAAAGGCGGGGCGCTATATTGCGCCGCGCGTTATCCCGAGCAGGAGGTGAGCCTGCGGCACTATCTGGACACGCTCTACCGCCAAGGCCTGACCGAAAGCGATTATCGCTGGCTCAGCCCCGAGCAACTGGCGCAACAGATCAGAGTGGCGAAGCCTTATGGCGGTATCTATGCACCGCACGTGGCGACCATTCACCCGGCAAAGTTGGTTCGGGGGTTGGCCAAAACGGTGGAGCGCATGGGCGTCAAGATTTATGAGAACAGTCCGGTCACTCATTGGCAGTCGGGCAGGGTGCGTACTGCGCAGGCGACCGTTCGCGGCCGTTGGGTGGTGCCGGCGGTAGAAGGTTACGCGGTCACGCTGCCGCCGCTGGGCCGTTATCAGTTGCCGGTGCAAAGCTTGATAGTGGCGACCGAACCGTTGTCCGCGGCGACTTGGGACGAAATCGGCCTGAGTCGCGGACAAGCCTTCAGTGAGAGCAGCCGCCAAGTCACTTACGGTCAACGTACCGCGGACAATCGCCTGATATTCGGCGCGCGCGGCGGCTACCAGTTCGCCGGCCGGTTACGCCATGACTTCGACCTGACCACCAGCGAGGTGGAACTGCGGCGTTATCTGTTCGGCGAACTGTTCCCGCAACTCAAGAACGTGCAGATCACCCACGCCTGGGGCGGCAATCTCGGCATGTCGCGGCGTTTCAAACCGCACATGCTCTGTGATCGCGCCAGCGGCATCGCCTTGTCTGGCGGTTATGGCGGGGAGGGCGTCGGTGCCAGCAATCTGGGAGGCAGGACGCTGGCTGATCTGATTCTCGAGCGCGATACCGAGCTGGTTCGTCAGCCGTGGGTCATGCCGCAGGGCGGCCTCGACACGCTAAAGGCGTGGGAGCCGGAACCGTGCCGCTGGCTCGGTTACAACGCGATCATCCGCAGCTTCGTCCACGAAGACCAGACCCTGGCCAACCCGGCCACTTCGCCGTGGCGCCGCAAACTGGCCAGCGGCGTGGCGGGTTTCATGGAAGGTTTCATGCAATAAACGGCGGGCTTCATCTATCTGTTGCCAGGCAACAGGCTGGGTATCGCAAGCGCTACATTTGATTTTTGATCTGCACAGGACGCGCCGATGGCGACACTAACATTTCATTGATACGCGATAGACATTGATATCAATCCACTGGCACTCATATTAATAAGTTCGAAAAAGTGAGACGTCTTCGACAAAAAATAACGCACCGCTATTTAATATTTAAATATCCAATCGTCAGACAATTTGCACAAACACCCCTGCAATAAAACAATATTTCGACCGCACAGGCATTGTTTTCGGGAGTTCGCCAGAACAACTCAAATTGACGTCAAAAAAAATGTAGACGTCTGATTTCGAATTGTGTCAGTTTTCTTTCGCCTTCATTTGGGCGAGTGATAGGACGATCTCGCCAGAGATTGTCGCTATCTGACAAAAACTGTTCCATTGCTGAACAAGGAAGTGTGTTTATGTCGAAAGTTGAAAACAACGCTATTGATCTTGCCGGACAGGCCTTTGCATCCTCGCACGCACTGGCTGCTGCCAGTTCTGCGTATAACCAGATCGATAGCTTCAGCCATCAATATGACCGCGGCGGCAATCTCACGGTCAATGGCAAACCCTCCTATTCCGTCGACCAGGCAGCCACCCAATTGCTGCGCGACGGGGCTGCCTACCAGGACAAGGACGGCAGCGGCAAAATCGAACTGACCTACACGTTCCTGACCTCGGCGTCGTCGAGCACCATGAACAAGCACGGGATCACCGGGTTCAGTCAGTTCAGCACTCAGCAGAAAACCCAGGCCGTGCTCGCCATGCAATCCTGGGCAGACGTCGCCAATGTCACCTTCACCGAGAAGGCCACTGGTGGCGACGGTCACATGACCTTCGGCAACTACAGCGGCGGCCAGGACGGCGCGGCAGCGTTCGCCTACCTGCCGGGCACCGGCGCGGGTTATGACGGGACCTCCTGGTACCTGACCAACAGCAGCTACACGCCGAACAAGACGCCGGACCTGAACAATTACGGCCGTCAGACCCTGACTCACGAAATCGGTCACACCCTCGGCCTGGCTCACCCCGGCGACTACAACGCCGGCGAAGGCGCGCCGTCCTACAACGACGCCACCTACGGGCAAGACACCCGCGGTTACAGCGTCATGAGCTACTGGAGCGAAAGCAACACCAACCAGAACTTCAGCAAGGGCGGCGTCGAAGCCTATTCGTCCGGCCCGTTGATGGACGACATTGCCGCGATCCAGAAGCTCTACGGCGCCAACACCACCACCCGCACCGGTGACACCACCTACGGCTTCAACTCCAACGCCGGCCGCGATTTCCTCAGCGCGTCTTCGTCGTCGGACAAGGTCGTGTTCTCGGTATGGGACGCGGGCGGCAAGGACACCCTGGACTTCTCCGGCTTCACTCAGAACCAGAAGATCAACCTCAATGAGGCCTCGTTCTCCGACGTTGGCGGCATGGTGGGCAACGTGTCCATCGCCAAGGGCGTCACCGTCGAAAACGCAATCGGTGGTTCGGGCAACGATCTGCTGATTGGCAACGGCGTCTCGAACGAACTGAAGGGCGGTGCCGGCAACGACATCCTCTTCGGCGCGGGCGGAGCGGACAAATTGTGGGGCGGCGCCGGTTCAGACACGTTTGTGTTTACGGCCAGCAACGATTCCAAAGCGGGCGCGGTCGATCAGATCCTCGACTTTGTCAGTGGTCTGGACAAGATCGACCTGACCGGCATCACCAAAGGCGCAGGCCTGCATTTCGTGAGCGCATTCACGGGTGCGGCCGGCGACGCAGTGTTGACCTCTTCGGGCGGTAACAGCCTGTTGTCGGTGGACTTCTCCGGGCACGGCGTGGCTGATTTCCTGGTCAGCACCGTTGGCCAGGCGGCGTTCTCGGACATCGCGGCCTGATTCAAGGCAAGAAAGGAGTGCGGCGCCTTGTGCGCCGTGCTCTGTCCTTGCTTCCCGACTCGCCGGGAGTAAGCTGCACGCCGGAGTACAACGTCCTATGATCCGTAACGCTTTTACCTACAAAAAAACCGCATGGCTGTTGGCGACGCTGATGTTGGTTCTTGGAGATACAGCCATGGCAAGCAGCCTGAAATTAGCCGACCCCTCGCAATTGGCCGGGAAATGGCAAGCGACCCTGGTCGCCAGTCAAGACACGCTCGAGTCTCAAGCGCTGCAAGACAAGCCCTCGAACGTTTGCATGGTCGAGTTGCAAGCGAACCAGACCCTGGGCGCAGGCGCCGAGTGTCTCGGTAGCTGGTTGGAAGAACCCGCCATTGGCTGGTTTACCGAGCCTGACGGTATTGCCATTACCGGCAAAGAAGGCTCAAGAATCCTGTTCTTCAGCCGACAGCATGAGGGGCTTTACAAAAGCACTTTGAAATCGGGCGGGCTGATAACACTCCAGCGCAGTACGCAATAAGCCAATGTAGCCAATCGAAATCAATTGATGAATATAAAGCCCGACAGTGCGAGCAATAAACGCCTGGTAAAAATTGAACGTGAATAGCACATGGAAGTTGTTATTGATTTGTAAGCGGCGTCGGGTAACGACTAGTTTGACCCGTGGGCGGACAGTAATTGAAATCTCGCCATAACAGGGCGGGGAAATAATATCTCGGGAATTATCAATGAAGATGGCGAAGGCTCCAGCCACCGCACCCCTGTTCAAGGCATTGGGCGATTACAAGAGCATCCTGATCAGTGTCGGTTGTTTCACTGCGTTAATTAACGTGTTGATGCTGGTGCCGTCGATTTATATGCTCCAGGTCTATGACCGCGTGCTGTCTTCGCAAAATGAAACCACCTTGACCATGTTGTCGTTGATGGTGATCGGTTTCTTCTTATTTATCGGTTTGCTGGAAACGGTGCGCAGTTTCATCGTCATCCGCATCGGCAGCCAACTGGAGCGCCGCTTCAATCTGCGGGTCTATCAAGCTGCGTTCGAGCGCAACCTGTTCAAGGGCGAGGGTAATGCCGGGCAATCGCTGGGTGATCTGACGCATATTCGCCAGTTCGTCACCGGCCCGGCGCTGTTTGCCTTCTTCGATGCGCCATGGTTTCCGGTGTATCTGTTTGTGATTTACCTGTTCAACGTCTGGCTCGGTGTGTTTGCGACCGTGGGCGCGGTGCTGTTGATTGCCTTGGCGTTCCTCAACGAGGCCATGACCAAAAAGCCCCTGGGCGAAGCCGCCGGGTTTTCCCAGAAGTCCAGCCAACTGGCAACCAGCCACTTGCAAAACGCCGAGACCATTCAGGCGATGGGCATGCTCGGGGCGTTGCGCAAACGCTGGTTTCAGGTGCATTCGCGTTTTCTTGGCTTGCAGAATCAGGCCAGTGACACGGGCGCAGTGATTAGCTCCCTGAGCAAAACCTTGCGCCTGTGCCTGCAATCGCTGGTGCTGGGCTTGGGCGCGCTGCTGGTGATCAAGGGCGAGATGACGGCCGGGATGATGATCGCCGGTTCGATCCTGATGGGCCGCGTCCTCAGCCCCATCGATCAGCTGATCGCGGTGTGGAAACAGTGGAGCGGCGCCAAACTCGCTTACCGCCGCCTCGATGCGTTGCTGCAAGCCTTCCCGCCAAGTGACGAGGCCATGGCGTTGCCGGCCCCGATAGGCCAGATCAGCTTCGAACAAGTCAGCGCAGCGCCTCCGGGGCAACGGGCGGCGACCTTGCACATGGTCAACTTCAGCCTCGGTGCAGGTGAAGTGATGGGCGTGCTGGGCGCGTCCGGCTCCGGCAAATCGACGCTGGCCCGGGTGCTGGTCGGTGTGTGGCCGGCCCTTGGCGGCACGGTGCGACTGGACGGCGCGGACATTCATCGCTGGAACCGTGATGACCTCGGCCCGCACATCGGTTATCTGCCGCAAGACATCGAATTGTTCAGCGGCAGCATTGCCGAAAACATCGCTCGTTTCAGCGAAGCCAACCCGCAGAAAGTCGTCGAAGCCGCGCAGCAGGCCGGCGTTCATGACTTGATTTTGCGCATGCCGCAAGGTTACGACACCGTGCTCGGCGAGGACGGCAGCGGCTTGTCCGGCGGTCAGAAGCAGCGCGTTGCACTGGCCCGCGCGCTGTACGGCAACCCGCGTCTGGTGGTGCTGGATGAGCCCAATTCCAACCTCGATACGGTCGGTGAAGCCGCACTGGCCAGCGCTATCGCGCAGATGAAAGCTCAAGGCACCAGCGTGATTCTGGTCACCCATCGCTCCTCGGCGCTGGCCCAGGCCGACAAGTTGCTGGTGCTCAACGAAGGGCGTTTGCAAGCATTCGGCCCGAGTCAGGAAGTGCTCAAGGCACTGTCTGGCGCGCAAGAACAGCAGCGGGACAAGGCCGCGCAGACACCGGGCGGGCTCAGCATGAGCCGACAGTATCCGCCCACGACAAGGAATTCGGGTGTATGAGCAGCGCACGCATGAACACTGAAAACGAAGCCACGATGGAACACGATTACATCGCCCAACGCCCGGAACGCGACGCGGGTTATTTCGCGCGAATGGGCTGGATTCTGGCCCTTGTCGGCGCCGGCAGTTTTTTCACCTGGGCCAGCCTCGCGCCGCTCGATCAAGGTATTCCCGTTCAAGGCACCGTCGTGGTGTCGGGCAAGCGCAAAGCCGTGCAGTCCATGAGCAATGGCGTGGTCAGCCGGATTCTGGTGCGCGAAGGCGAGGTGGTGAAGCAAGGGCAGCCACTGTTCCAGCTCGACCGCACGCAAGTCGCCGCCGATGTGCAATCGACGCAGGCGCAATACCGCATGGCCTGGGCCAGCCTGGCGCGGTGGCAGGCCGAGCGGGATAACCTCAAGCAGGTGAATTTCCCGGCTGCATTGAGCAACGATCCCGACCCGCGTCTGGCGCTGGTGCTCGAAGGTCAGCGGCAATTGTTCAGCAGCCGCCGCGAAGCCTTTTCCCGCGAGCAGGCAGCGTTGCGCGCCAACATCGAAGGCGCCAGCGCGCAACTGGCGGGCATGCGCCGCGCCCGTACCGACCTGACGGCGCAGGCCAGCTCCCTGCAACAGCAATTGAGCAACCTGCAACCGCTCGCGGACAACGGCTACATCCCGCGCAACCGCTTGATGGAATACCAGCGCCAACTGTCGCAAGTGCAACAGCAACTGGCGGAAAACACCGGTGAAAGCGGTCGCGTGGAGCAGGGCATCCTTGAATCGCGACTGAAACTGCAACAGCACAACGAGGAATACCAGAAGGAAGTCCGCACGCAACTGGCCGACGCCCAACTCAAAAGCGTCACCCTGGAGGAGCAACTGACGTCCGCCGGTTTTGACTTGCAGCACAGCGAAATCATCGCCACCGCCGACGGCATCGCGGTCAACCTCGGGGTTCACACGGAAGGCGCGGTGGTGCGCCAAGGCGAAACCCTGCTGGAAATCGTGCCGCAGGGCACGCGACTGGAAGTGGAAGGTCACTTGCCGATCAACCTGATCGACAAGGTCGGCACGCACTTGCCGGTCGACATCCTGTTTACCGCGTTCAACCAGAGCCGCACCCCCCGCGTGTCCGGCGAAGTGAGCCTGATCTCCGCCGACCAGATGGTCGACGAGAAAACCGGCGCACCGTATTACGTGCTGCGCAGCAGCGTCAGCGATCAGGCCATGGAAAAACTCAACGGCCTGGTGATCAAGCCCGGCATGCCCGCGGAAATGTTCGTGCGCACGGGTGAGCGTTCACTCCTCAACTACCTGTTTAAACCACTGCTCGACCGGGCAGGCTCCGCGTTGACTGAGGAATAAGGATGTTCGGCTGTATGAATAAGCTTTCCATGCTCGCCGCCACCCTCGCGTTGCTGACATGCAACAGCGTGATGGCGATGGGGCCGTTCGATGTCTATGAGCAAGCGTTGCGCAATGACCCGGTGTTCCTCGGCGCCATCAAGGAGCGCGATGCCGGCCTGGAGAACCGCGTTATCGGCCGCGCCGGGTTGCTGCCCAAGCTGGGTTACAACTACAACAAGGGACGCAACACTTCCAAGGTCACCTACCTCAATGAGCGTGGGCAAAACCAGAGTGATGAGCGCAATTACAGCAGTTACGGCTCGACCTTGACCCTGCAACAACCCTTGATCGATTACGAAGCCTATGCGGCGTACCGCAAAGGCGTGGCGCAGTCGTTGTTTGCCGACGAAGCCTTTCGCGGCAAGAGTCAGGAACTGCTGGTTCGCGTGCTGGAAAACTACACCAAGGCGCTGTTCGCTCAAGACCAGATCGACATTGCGCAGGCCAAGAAGAAAGCTTTTGAGCAGCAATTCCAGCAGAACGAGCACATGTTTCGCCAGGGCGAGGGCACGCGCACCGATATCCTCGAGGCCGAATCGCGCTACGAGCTGGCGACCGCCGAGGAGATCGAGGCGCGCAACGAGCAAGACGCGGCATTGCGTGAGCTGGGGGCGCTGATTGGCGTGGCGACCATCGACATCGCGGACCTGGCGCCACTGGACCAGAACTTCCAGACCTTCAGCCTGCAACCGGCGAACTACGACACCTGGCATGAGATGGCCGTGGCCAACAACCCGAACCTCGCGTCCCAACGCCAGGCGGTAGAGGTGGCGCGCTATGAAGTGGAACGCAACCGCGCCGGCCACTTGCCCAAAGTCAGCGCCTACGCGTCGGTGCGGCAGAACGAATCGGAAAGCGGCAACACCTACAACCAGCGTTACGACACCAACACCATCGGCATCGAAGTCAATGTGCCGCTGTACGCCGGTGGCGGGGTTTCGGCCTCGACCCGTCAGGCCAGCCGCACCATGGAACAGGCAGAGTACGAACTGGACGGCAAAACCCGGGAAACCCTGATCCAGTTGCGTCGCCAGTTCAGTGCGTGCCTGTCGGGTGTGAACAAATTGCGCGCCTACCAGAAAGCCTTGACCTCGGCCGAGGCCCTGGTGGTGTCGACCAAGCAGAGCATTCTGGGCGGCGAGCGGGTCAACCTCGATGCGCTGAACGCCGAACAACAGCTCTACACCACGCGCCGGGATCTGGCCCAGACGCGCTACGACTATTTGATGGCCTGGACCAAATTGCATTACTACGCCGGGACTTTGAGCGAGCAGGATCTGGCCAAGGTCGACGAAGCGTTCGGTCAGGGCCCGAGGACCCAATAACCGCCCCAAAAAAAGACCGCAGGGTGCGGCAGCGATTATTTAAAACAATAAAAGCGAGAAGTCATGAACACGGAAGTCCACCTCAAGCCGATCCCGGTCGGCACGCTATTGCTTTTGATTTCATCTGCGTCCGGCATGGCCCAGGCCAATTATCTGGAAACCGGTGTGCGCGGTGATGCCGCCAGTTGGCGCAGCGCAGAATTCCAGCGCGACTGGGGCCTGGGCCGGATGCAGGCCGATCAAGCCTACGCCGCCGGCATCACCGGCAAAGGCGTGAAAATCGGCGAACTCGATTCCGGCTTCGATGCGGCGCATCCCGAGTTCGCCGCCGACCGTTACCACGCGGTGAACGCCAGCGGCAGCTATGTCGATGGCTCGCTGTTCAACGTCAACGGCACGCTCAACCCCAACAACGACTCCCACGGCACCCACGTCGCCGGCACCATTGCCGCGTCTCGCGATGGCAGCGGCATGCACGGGGTGGCGTACAACGCGCAGCTCTACGTCGGCAACACCAACCAGAACGACAGTTTTCTGTTCGGTCCCAACCCGGACCCGCGCTACTTCAAAGCGGTGTACAACGCCTTGGTCGACGCTGGCGTGCGCGCGATCAACAACAGCTGGGGCAGCCAGCCACCGGATGTCAGTTACCGCACCCTCGATGATCTGCACGCCGCTTACGCCCAGCACTGGAACAAGGGCACCTGGCTCGATGCCGCGGCCGACGTTTCGCGGCGTGGCGTGATCAACGTGTTCAGCGCCGGCAATAGCGGCTACCCCAACGCCAGCGTGCGCTCGGCGCTGCCGTATTTTCAGCCGGACCTGGAAGGCCATTGGCTGGCCGTGTCGGGGCTGGATCAAAGCAATCAGCAGAAGTACAACCAGTGCGGGATCGCCAAATACTGGTGCATCACCACCCCGGGCGCGAAGATCGACAGCACCGTTCCCGATGGCGGTTACGCGATCAAATCCGGCACGTCGATGTCGGCGCCCCATGCCACCGGCGCGCTGGCGCTGGTGATGGAACGTTACCCGTACATGAGCAACCAGCAAGCGCTGGAGACCTTGCTGACCACCGCGACCCAGCTCGACGGCTCGGTCACCGAGGCGCCGACTACGGTGGTCGGCTGGGGCGTCGCCAACCTGGACCGGGCGATGCGCGGGCCGGGGCAACTGCTCGGGCGCTTCGAAGCAAATCTGGGGGCAGGGCAAAGCGATGTCTGGAGCAATGGCATCACCGATAAAGCGCTGATCCAGCGCCAATCCGAAGACCTCGCCGAGCACGGCGGCTGGCAGCAGACGCTGAAGAGCAAAGGCTGGGAGAACGGTGTGCCGGTGGGCGCCAGTCAACAGGATCAGACCGATTACGCGATCGGCATGGCGCGCGATGCTGCCGCTGCGACTCGCGTGTATGCCGGCAGCCTGATCAAGTCCGGTGCCGGACGCCTGATGCTGACCGGCGACAACACCTATCGCGGACCGACCACGGTCAACGGTGGTTTGCTTGCGGTGAACGGTTCGCTGGTGTCCGCGGTGACCGTCAACGCCGGTGGCACGCTGGGCGGTTCGGGGCGCATTGGTGCACTGACCGCCAACAGCGGCGGCACCGTAGCGCCGGGCAATTCCATCGGCACGCTGCAAGTGGCCGGTGACGTGACCTTCGCGCGCGGCTCGACCTACGCGGTGGAATTGTCGCCCACCCGCAGCGATCAAGTGGTTGCGGGCGGCACCGCGGTGATCGATGGCGCCACGGTCAGCCTGTCGCTGGAAAACAGCCCGACCTTGCTCAGCACTACCGAAGTGCAGAGCCTGCTCGGGCATCAGTACAACATCCTGCAAGCGGCCGGTGGCATTCAAGGCCGGTTCGGTGCGGTGTTGCCCAATTACCTGTTCATTGGCGGCAGCCTCGATTACGCCGCGAGCGCTGTGCAGTTGAGTGTCGAGCGCAACGCCACCTCGTTTGCCAGCGTCGGGCAAACGCCGAACCAGCGTGCTGTCGGCGGCGCCGTCGAAGGGCTTGGCGCGGGGAACCCGGTCTACGAAAGTCTGCTGCTGTCGCCGTCCGCCAGTTCTGCGCAACAGGCGTTCCAGCAATTGTCCGGGGAGATCTATCCGGCATTGAGCAGTGTGTTGATCAACGACAGCCGTTACCTGCGCGACGCCGTGGGCGAACGTCTTGTCGACGCGAAGGGCGCTCAGGGCAATGGCTGGATCAAAGCGTTGGGTGCCTGGGGCAAGACCGACGACCGGCATGACACGGCCGGTTATACGACGTCGATTGGCGGCTTGCTCGCCGGTGTCGATGGCGCGCTCGATGAACAAACCCGCATCGGCCTGGTCACCGGCTACAGCGACAGCTCGGTCAGCATGGGCTCGGGCACGCACTCATCGGCCAAGGTCGACAGCTATCACTTGGTTGCTTATGCCGGTCGCGAATCGGGGGCCTGGCGGCTGAGCGCGGGCGGCGCGTACAGCTGGCATCGCGCCGACGTCAAGCGCGACCTGCAATACGGCGAGGTCGGCGCCAAACAAAAAGCCAAAGTCGATGCCGGCACCACCCAGGTGTTCAGCGAAGCGGCGTATCGGCTGAACCTGCAACCGCTGGCGCTGGAGCCGTTCGCCAACCTGGCCTACGTGCATCTCGACACTGAAGGTTTCACCGAGAAGGGTGACGCCGCCGCGCTGAAAAGCCACGGCGATCAGCGTGATGCGGTGCTCGGCACCCTTGGCGTGCGGGCGCTGAAGACCCTCAATCTTTCCAGCAGGCAGCAACTCGACCTGAGCGGCAGCCTCGGCTGGCAGCACAACCTGAGCAGCACCGATGCCGAAGAGCACCTGGCATTTGCCAGCGGCAGCAGCGCGTTTTCCGTGGAGAGTTCGCCGATGGTGCGCGATGCGGCGCTGGTCGGCGCGCATGCCAGCCTGGCGCTGAGCCGGGAGATTCGCCTGAACCTCGATTACAACGGCCAACTCGCCAGCCGCGAGAAGAGCCATGGCGTCGGGTTGAGCCTCGATTGGCGGTTTTAAAGCGGTAAACACCACAAGGATTTTGGCAACACAACTAAGGATGGTCGCTGGATGAACGTCAGGAACAACAACACATTCGCCTTGAAAACCCTTAACCGGGCCTTGCTCTGCGCACTGGCCACCTGGGGCACCGCGCACGCCGCACCGTACGTGGAGAGCGGCCGGGCCGGCGATCCCGGCAGTTGGCGCAGCGCTGAATTCAACGCCGACTGGGGCCTGGGCGCGATCAACGCGCAAGACGCCTACGCCGCCGGTTACACCGGCAAGGGCGTGAAACTGGGGATCTTCGACCAACCGGTCTACGCCCGACACCCGGAATTTTCCGGGGCCGACAAAGTGATCACCCTGGTCACCAGCGGTATCCGCGAATACACCGACCCTTACATCCCGGTCAAAGCGGGGGACGCGTTCCGTTATGACGGCTCGCCCTCGGTCGGCTCCGACGGCAAACTCGGTTCCCACGGCACCCACGTCGGCGGCATTGCCGCCGGCAGCCGCGACGGCAACCCGATGCACGGCGTCGCCTACAACGCGCAGATCATCAGCGCCGATAACGGCGACCCTGGGCCGGAAGACGGGATCATCCTCGGCAACGACGGCGCGGTGTACAAGGCCGGGTGGGATGCGTTGATCGCCAGCGGCGCGCGGATCATCAACAACAGTTGGGGCATCGGCATCACTGACCGCTTCGACCTGGGCGGGCGCAACCCGGCGTACCCGCATTTCACCGTGCAAGACGCCTAGTTGCAGTTCAATCAGATCAGCCCGATCCTCGGCACTCGCCAGGGCGGTGCCTATGACGGCGCCATCGCGGCCGCCCGCAGCGGCATCGTCACGATCTTCGCCGCCGGCAACGACTACAACCTCAATAACCCGGACGCCATCGCCGGCCTCGGCTACTTCGTTCCGGACATCGCGCCGAACTGGGTCACCGTAGCGGCGTTGCAGAAGAACCCGGATCTGACCAGCCCCGACCTCTACAACATCAGCACCTTCTCGTCGCGCTGCGGCTACACCGCGAGTTTCTGCGTGTCGGCCCCCGGCACGCGGATTTTCAGCGCAGTCATCGGCGGCACCAATGCCGACAACCTGACCGTCGACTACGCCAACAAAAACGGCACGTCCATGGCCGCCCCGCACGTGGCGGGCTCGATGGCGGTGTTGATGGAACGGTTCCCGTACATGACCGGCGCGCAGGTCGCCAGCGTGTTGCGCACCACCGCCACCGACATGGGCACGCCAGGCGTCGACGCGCTGTACGGCTGGGGCATGATCAACCTGCGCAAAGGCATCGACGGCCCGGCGATGTTCGTCACCGAGCAGGACATTCCCGAAGAGTTCCGCATTCCGGGGGCCTACGGTTCCAGCCAGTTTGTGGCAGACCTGCCGGGCATCGGCGCGATCATCGACGCCGGCAAACCCACCGAGCGCGTGTGCAACGACGTGCACTGCGGGCTCGACACCTGGCGCAACGACATTTCCGGCCATGGCGGCCTGACCAAGCAAGGCCTCGGCACGCTGGTGCTGACTGGCGCCAACACCTACGCCGGCCCGACGCTGGTCAATCAGGGTCGGCTGGCGATCAACGGTTCACTGGCCTCGGCAGTCACCGTCAACGACAGCGGCATTCTGGGTGGTAACGGTCGCATTGGCGCATTGACCGCCAAAAGCGGCGGCACCGTCGCACCGGGCAACTCCATCGGCACCTTGCAAGTGGCCGGCGACGTGACCTTCGAGCCGGGTTCGACCTACGCCGTGGAGTTGTCGCCCACCCGCAGCGACCAGATCGTGGCGGCCGGCAAAGCCGTGATCGACGGCGCCACCGTCAGCCTGTCGCTGGAAAACAGCCCGACGCTGCTGACCACTGGCGAGGCGAAAACCCTGCTCGGCCGGCAGTACAACATTCTGCAAGCAGCCGGCGGCATCGACGGACGTTTCGGGGCGGTGGTGCCGAACTACCTGTTCCTCGGCGGCACCCTGGACTACTCGGCCAATGGCATTCAACTGGCGGTCGAGCGCAATGCCGCGTCCTTCGCCAGCGCTGGCCAAACCCCGAACCAACGCGCCGTGGCCGCCGCCGCCGAGCAACTGGGCGCGGGCAATGCGCTGTACGAAACCCTGTTGCTGTCGCCCACCGCTGCCGTCGCGCAACAGGCGTTCCAGCAGTTGTCCGGCGAGATTCACCCGGCAATCGGCACATTGCTGATCAACGACAGCCGTTACCTGCGCGATGCCGTCGGCGAACGCCTGCGCGAGCGGGATCTGTTTGATGCGGCGGCACCGACCGATGATCGCAGTAACGCCTGGGCAAAAGTCCTTGGTGCCTGGGGCAAAAGCGCTGGCGGCAACGACAACGCCAGTTCCAACAGCTCGATTGGCGGCTTGCTGGCCGGTGTCGACGGTTTGATTACTGAAAACACCCGACTGGGTTTCGTCACTGGCTACAGCGACAGTTCGTTGAGCATGGGGGATGGCACACACTCGTCGGCATCCGTCGACAGCTACCACTTGGGCGCGTACCTGGGGCACGAAATCGACGCGCTGCGGTTGAGTGTCGGCGGCGCTTACAGCTGGCATCGCATCGACGTGAAACGCGACCTGCAATTCGGCGACGTCAGCGGCAAGCAGAAATCCAAACGCGATGCGACCACCGCGCAGTTGTTCGCTGAGGCGGCGTATCGCCTCGACGTGCAACCGCTGGCGCTGGAACCGTTTGCCAACCTCGCGTACGTGCACCTCAACAGCGACAGCTTCACCGAAAAGGGCGACGCCGCTGCGCTCAAGGGCGGTGAGGACAACCGTGACGCGGTGCTTTCGACCCTCGGTTTGCGGGCGAGCAAAGCCATTGCCCTGTCCGAAACACAACAACTGCAACTGTCCGGCACCCTCGGCTGGCAGCACAACCTGAGCAGCGTGCATTCCGAAGATCATCTGGCCTTCGCCAATGGCAACACCGCGTTCAGCGTGCAAAGTGTGTCGCTGGATCGCGACGCCGCCGTGATTGGCGTACGGGCCGGTTTGGCCGTGGCGAAGGATGTTCGGGTAAGCCTGGATTACAACGGGCTGATTGGTTCCAGCGAGAAAGATCACGGGGTAGGGCTGACCCTGGACTGGGAGTTCTGATAACGCCAAAAGACATTGCACTGAATACGCCGGGACGCCTTGTGGTTTGGCGTTCCGGCCGTGAGCTATCTCTGACAATTCCAACAAAAGAGAGGCAATACCCATGGGTGTGTATGACTACAAAAACCTCGGCACAGCGGATTCCAAAGCATTGTTCAGCGATGCGATGGCCATCACGCTGTATTCCTATCACAACCTCGATAACGGCTTTGCCACCGGTTATCAGCACAACGGCTTTGGCCTGGGTTTGCCCGCAACGCTGGTGACCGCGTTGCTCGGCGGCACCGATTCCCAAGGCGCCATCCCCGGTATCCCGTGGAACCCCGATTCGGAAAAAGCCGCGCTCGAGGCGGTGCAGAAGGCCGGCTGGACGCCGATCACCGCTTCGCAATTGGGCTATGACGGCAAAACCGATGCGCACGGAACCTTCTACGGCGAGAAGGCCGGTTACACCACGGCGCAGGTGGAGATCCTTGGCAAGTACGACGCTCAGGGCCATCTCACGGAAATCGGCATCGCCTTTCGGGGCACCAGTGGTCCTCGGGAAACCCTGATCAGCGATTCCCTGGGCGATGTGATCAACGACCTGCTGTCGGCCTTCGGCCCCAAGGACTACGCGAAAAATTACGTGGGCCAGGCGTTCGGCAATTTACTCAGTGACGTCGCCGCGTTTGCCAAGGCCAATGGCCTGTCGGGCCAAGACGTGCTGGTCAGCGGCCACAGCCTCGGCGGACTGGCGGTCAACAGCCTGGCGGACTTGAGCACGGGGCAGTGGGGCGGGTTTTTCAAGGACTCCAGCTACATCGCCTACGCCTCGCCAACCCAAAGCAGCACGGACAAGGTGCTCAACGTCGGCTATGAGAACGATCCGGTGTTCCGCGCCCTCGACGGCTCCGCGTTCAACCTGTCATCCGTGGGCGTGCACGATGCGGCCAAGGCCTCGGCGACTGACAACATCGTCAGCTTCAACGATCACTACGCCTCGACGGCGTGGAACCTGCTGCCGTTCTCCATTCTCAACATCCCGACCTGGATTTCGCATTTGCCGACCGCTTATGGCGACGGCATGAACCGGGTGATCGAGTCGAAGTTCTACGACCTCACCAGCAAGGATTCGACGATCGTCGTCGCCAACCTGTCGGACCCGGCGCGGGCCAACACCTGGGTTCAGGACTTGAATCGCAACGCCGAAACCCACAAGGGCAGCACCTTTATCATCGGCAGCGACGGCAACGACCTGATTCAGGGCGGCAAGGGCAATGACTACCTCGAAGGACGCGACGGTAACGATACGTTCCGCGATGCCGGCGGCTACAACATGGTGCTGGGTGGCAAGGGCAGCAACGTGCTGGACTTGCAGCAGTCGGTGAAACAGTTTGCTTTCGCCAACGACGGCGCCGGCACCCTGTACGTGCGCGACGCCAACGGCGGGATCAGCATCACTCGTGACATTGGCAGCATCGTGACCAAGGAACCGGGGTTTCTCTGGGGACTGTTCAAGGACGACGTGACGCACAGCGTCACGGCCAACGGCTTGGTGGCCGGCAACAACCTGACGGCGTACGCCTCGTCGGTAAAGGGTGGCGCGGGCGCCGACACGCTGACGGCGCATTCAACGGGCGACTGGCTGTTCGGGCTTGATGGCAACGACCATTTGATCGGCGGCAGGGGCAACGACGTATTCGTCGGCGGCGCGGGCAATGACCTGATGGAGTCGGGAGGCGGGGTAGACACCTTCCTGTTCAGCGGTGCGTTTGGTCAGGATCGGGTGGTCGGCTATCAGGCCAACGACAAACTGGTGTTTCTCGGGGTGCAGGGCGTGGCGCCGAACGATGATGTGCGGGCGCACGCTTCGGCGGTCGGGCACGACACGCTGCTGACGTTTGGCGCCGATTCGGTGACGTTGGTGGGGGTTGGTCTGGACAGTTTGTCGGGCTCGGGGATTGTGATCGCCTGAGGTTGATGGGGCGCCGGTAAGGCCCTTCGCGAGCAAGCCCGCTCCCACAATGGATCTCCAGTGTTGCGAAATCCCTGTGGGAGCGGGCTTGCCCGCGAAGAACGATGACTCGGTCTTAGTCTTCCTTGCGAACCGTCGCCACGTCATTGGCGTTGACCTTCACTTTCGCGCCAGAAATATCCTCAAACTCGTAGAACCCGTCCTTGGTCTTGGTTTTCGGCATGTCCTTGGTCAAATACTGGGTGCCGTTCTGCAAGGTGACGACCGTCTGCGTCGAGCAACCGGCCAATGCCAGGAACGCCGCGATGGCCAGTGGCAACCCTAGAGTCTTGATATTCATAAACACCTCTAACAATGGTGAAAAAAACCGCTATGCCGGTTGGTGCCACGGATCGGCAGAAAGTTCGATGCCGGTCAAAAATCGCCGCCGCCTATCTTTTTCCATTTGCGCCGGACCGTACGCAGCTGGTATCTGTACGCATAACCAGTACTCGCTCGCCATGGCCCTGTCCCCTGTGACCGAAAATCCCCTCGACGACCCGTTCTATTACTTGAACAACTTCATGCAAGTGCTTGATTGGCTTGAGCATCGCTATGCCGATGTATTGAGCGCCGACGAACAATCCTTCATTCGTGAGTTTAGCCGGCAGCCCCGCGAGTCGAGGGCATTGTTGGTGCGCATGGTGATGCGCAAGGGCGTGCATTTTCGCGCAGGCAAACTGAATTACCTTGAAATCGGTGATATTGCCCGCGCTGCCGAACCGTTGCTGGCGGCCGGCTGGATTGACGAGCAGACCCCACTGTCTATCGACGAATTGTTCGACGTGTTGCTCAAGGCCGAAATTGTCCAGTGCTTTGGCGCGGCCATTGAACAACCCAAAGGCAAGAAAAGCGATTGGCTACCCCTCTTGAGCGAACGGTTTGGCGAGGCTCACAGCTTCGCTCAATGGTGCCCGCCACTGCATGACAGATTGTTCACCTTGACCATCATGACGCTGTGCGACCGCTTGCGGCTGATGTTCTTCGGCAACCTGTATCAGGACTGGTCGGAGTTCGTGCTGGCCGATCTCGGCATCTTTACCTACGAGAAGGTCGAGTTCTGCGCTGAATCCCGAGGCTTGCGCTGCCGTGAAGACGTCGACGCCGGCATGTTTCTGCACCACTGCCAGCAACGTCTGGAGGCGGGCGAAGAGGTGGCCGTGATTGTCGAGCAGATCAACGCCCTGGAACTCGACAACCCGTGGCTGCAACGGCGTCGCGCCAAGCTGTTGTTCCAACTCGGCCAGCATTGCGAGCGGGTGGCGGATTTCGCTACCGCCATGAGCATTTACCGCCACTGCGCCTATCCCGGCGCCCGTGTGCGGCTGATTCGTGTGCTGGAACGGTGTGCCGAGTATCAATTGGCGATGGAACTGGCGACGCTCGCCCAGTTGGCACCGCAAAGCGCCACCGAGCACCAGCATCTACAGCGGGTTTTGCCCAGGCTGCGGCGCAAGCTCGGCGGTCCGCCGCTGAAGCGGCCGTCGCCCAGGGCCATGCAGCGGCTGGACCTGCAACTGCCCAGGAGCGACCTCGCGCAGTCGGTCGAATACTACGTTCAGGCGCACCTCGCCGAGGAATCCGCGCCCGTGCATTACGTCGAGAACAGCCTGATCAACTCGCTGTTCGGGCTGCTGTGCTGGCCGGCCATTTTTGCGCCGTTGCCGGGCGCGTTTTTCCACCCGTTCCAGCGCGGCCCGGTGGACCTGCTCAACGAAGACTTTCGTGGCCGCCGCGCGGAGCTGTTTCAGCGCTGCCTCGCGGAACTGGAGGACGGGCGCTACGTCCAGACCATCCGCGAACGTTATGTGGCCAAGTGGGGCGTGCAATCGCCGTTCGTGTTCTGGGGCGCGTTGAGCGAGGAGCTGCTGGAGCAAGCCCTCGATTGCCTGCCCGCCGAACACCTCAGGCACTGGTTCAATCGGCTGTTGCTGGACATCAAGGCCAACCGCGCCGGCATGCCGGACCTGATTCAGTTCTGGCCGCAGCACAAAACCTATCGAATGATCGAAGTCAAAGGCCCTGGCGATCGCCTGCAAGACAACCAGCTGCGCTGGCTGGAGTTCTGCCATGAACACCAGATGCCCATTGCCGTTTGCTATGTGCAATGGTCGGAGCAGAGCGCTTGAGCTACAGCATTGCGGTGCGGGCGTTGTGTGAATTCACCGCCAAGGTCGGCGACCTCGACCTGCGCTTCACCCCGTCACCGACTGCGCTGGAAGGCATCGTCGGCCACCGCACGGTCGCGTCGCGGCGCAGTGACAGTTATCAAAGCGAAGTCGCCCTTGAAGGCACGTTCAAATCCCTCAAGGTGAAGGGCAGGGCGGACGGCTATGACCCGGTGCAAAACTGCCTGGAAGAAGTCAAAACCTATCGCGGCGATCTCAGCAAGCAACCGGCCAATCACCGCCAGTTGCACTGGGCGCAGGCGAAGATCTACGGCGCATTGATGTGCCGGACCCTGGCGCTGGCGCAGATCAATCTGGCGCTGGTGTACTTCGACATAGTCAGCGAAAAGGAAACCTGTCTGGTCGAGGCCTTCAGCGCCGCCGAACTGCAGCAGTTCTTCGAACACCATTGCCGGTTGTTCCTGCACTGGGCCGAGCAGGAAATGGCCCATCGCGAAGCGCGCAATCATGCGGCACAGCAACTGGCATTTCCCCACCCGGACTTTCGTCCGGGGCAACGGCATCTGGCGGAGTCGGTGTACAAAGCGGTCAGCACCGGCCGGTGCCTGATGGCTCAGGCGCCCACCGGTATCGGCAAAACCGTGGGCACGCTGTTTCCGATGCTCAAGGCGCTGGTGCCGCAGCAACTGGACAAAGTGTTCTTCCTCACAGCGAAAACCCCGGGCCGCAAGCTGGCGCTGGATGCTGCGCAAGTGATCCTCGACAGCGCCCATTCGCCACCGTTGCGAGTGCTGGAGATGATCGCCCGGGACAAGGCCTGCGAGCACCCGGACAAGGCTTGCCACGGCGAATCCTGCCCGTTGGCACAGGGGTTTTACGATCACTTGCCCGCCGCGCGCCAGGCGGCCAGCCAACTTAACCTGCTGAATCAGAACGCCTTGCGCGAGGTCGCGCTGGCGCATGACGTCTGTCCGTATTACCTGAGCCAGGAAATGGCCCGCTGGGCTGACGTGGTGGTCGCCGACTACAACTATTACTTTGATTTCAGCGCGCTGCTGTTCGGGTTGGCGCAAGCCAATAACTGGCGCGTCGCCGTACTGGTCGACGAGGCCCATAACCTTGTCGAGCGCGGCCGCCAGATGTACAGCGCCAGCCTCGACCAGGCGGCCCTCAACGCGGTGCGCAAAATCGCGCCGCCAGCCCTGAAGAACGCGTTGCAGCGGGTCAATCGTGAATGGAACGCGCTGCATAACCTCCAGCTCGGCGCCTATCAGGCTTACGACAAGCCCCCGGAAAAACTGCTTCAGACGGTGTCTTCGTGCAGCGCCAGCATTGGCGACTACCTGAATGATCACCCGCAAGGTCTGGACAGCGCCTTGCAGAACTTCTATTTCGATATGCTCCGGTTCAGCCGGGTGGCCGAGCTGTTCGATGAACAGTTTCTGTTCGACATCAGCAAACGCGACCTCGACCGCAAGCGCAACCTGTCGCAACTGTGCCTGCGCAACGTGGTGCCGGCCGGCTTCATCCGCCCGCGCCTGACCGCTGCGCGCAGCACCGTGCTGTTTTCAGCGACGCTGAGCCCCCGGCACTACTACGCCGACCTGTTGGGCACCCCGGCGAATTCGGTGTGGATCGATGTCGAATCGCCGTTTCATGCCGACCAGCTAAAAGTGCACATCGTCAGCCAGATCTCCACACGCTTTGTCCATCGACAGGCCTCGCTGGCGCCGATTGTCGAACTGATCGCCCGGCAATTTGCCGAACGCCCCGGCAACTACCTGGCGTTTTTCAGCAGCTTCGATTATTTGCAGCAAGTGGCGCAGTTGCTGGCCGAGCGACACCCGCAGATCACGCTGTGGTCGCAGTCGCGGGGCATGGCGGAGGGACAGCGCCAGGCGTTTCTCGATCAATTCACCGCCGAGAGCCAGGGCGTCGGCTTTGCGGTGCTGGGTGGTGCGTTCGGCGAAGGCATCGACTTGCCGGGCGCACGGTTGATCGGTGCGTTCATTGCGACCTTGGGCCTGGCGCAGCTCAATCCGGTCAACGAACAACTGAAGCACCGGATGGCGGCGATTTTTGGCGCGGGTTACGACTACACCTACCTGTTTCCCGGGGTGCAGAAAGTCGTGCAGGCGGCTGGGCGGGTGATTCGCACGCAACAGGATCAAGGGGTGGTGATGCTGATTGATGACCGGTTTGGCGAAAGCAAGGTCAAACAACTTCTGCCGCGCTGGTGGTCAGTTCAGTCGACGCATTTTCAGCCGGTTGCGTAGGATTTTTCCCTATTAAAATCAGTGACATATCTTGAAAGACATGCCCATTTGAACAATCGGCAAAACACGCTTTATTCAAGGGACAGGCAATCACTCGTTGTAAAACTTTGATAAGGATATCAAGGCATGTCACCAGCCCCTCTCTACACCTACACCCCGGAACAGGTCACCGCAGCCTTCAACAGCATCAAAACCACGCTCTTCAGCGGCATCACCGCCGAGCAAACCCCGAAGATCCTGGTGGTCGCAGGGTTACAGGGCTCGGGCAAGACCTGCCTGCTGGAGACTAAACTCCTGCCGTCCGGGCGTTATGCCAAGTACGTCCGGCTCTATCTGCCTGAATACCGAAAGCAGCATCCCCAATACGCAGACATGCTCAAGCTCGGTGTCCTTCACGCGTACCAGCACACCGAAGCGTTTGTCCGCGAGGTCAGCGCCAAGATCTTTACCGAAGCGTTCACGCTCAAATACAACATCATCATGGAATGTGCGTTCGACAGCCTCGACTTCGCGGCTTTTCCGCCTCTGGCGACGGCGGCCGGTTATCAGTTCGAAACCCACATCGTCGGCTGCTCGCAAGAGTTCGCGCACCTGTCGAGCATCAAGCTCGCGCTCAAAAGCCTGGAAACCCTTGAACTCGGACGGTTTGTCACGCTGGCGACGCTGGAGGCAGGCATGAGTCATGTCCAGACAATCCTCCTGGCGTTCGAAACCGCTTCAAAAGCGGTCGGCGGCTCACAAATCACTGTGTATGAACGCGGGCTCGGCGTGTTGAAAGAGCGTGCCTTGCGCATCCAGAGCACCTATCCCAAAGCAGCGGACACGGACCCCTTGACCGCACCGACCCTGTACAGCGCGTACGGCAACATCATCAACAACCACATCTACACGCCTCGCGAGCGTGACGAGATGGTCAAGGAGTGTCACCTGGCGTTATCCAGAGCCCGGCCCTACCTGGAACAGGTGCCGGATTTCGTCTACAACGACCTGTACGCCTACATCGTCAAGTACGTGTATCGCTAAGCAAACCTAGCCATTCGGCGGCGAAGCGATGACAGTCTCCCGGCCAGCGCGCGGTCAGTAAGCGACCGTCGCGCACCACGAACCCTCGTTGTGTCTGGCCTGCCGAATCACGGGTCGCGACAAGCGGCCCGCGCAGGAAGTTCGCGGGGCTGGAGAGGGCAGCCGTGACTTCCGCTTCGACCGTCTGCGGGTAGGTTCGGTAATAACGGCCAAGCCATGGCGCGGTAATGATCCACGCCGGCAGTTCCATGGTATTGGCCAGCAGCGCGGTGACCTTGCGGCCATGCAACACCGACAACCCTGAATCGGGATCGAGGGTACGGGCCAGCAACAACACGCCATGACAAACCGCCGCCACGGGTTTGTCGGCCTTGAAAAAGTGCAGGACAATGCGCCGGGCCTGATCGGATTCGAGCAGGCTGCGCATGCCCTTGGCATGGCCGCCGGGTATCAGCAGCCCGTCGTACAGGTTCGGGTCGATATCGGCGTAGGCCAGCGGTGCCTGAAACGACGGGGTTTCGATCATGCGTGCGTAGCTTGCACGGTCGGCGTCGCGCGTCATCAACAGCGGGTTCAACGGGCCAAACCCGATGTCCACCAGCCGCGAGTCGGCGTAGGCGGGCAGCCCTTCAGGGGTCGCAAAGCACACCTCGATGCCGGCATTGCGCATGGCTTGCCAGGGCACGCTGCTTTCGGTGGGGTCGTAGTCAGCAGTCGGTAACAGCATCAGAATCATCGGAACGCCTTTTATTGGCCGGGAAGCTGGATTGGCGTCGAGCATAGGCGCTCTGGTGGCGGCGCTCCACTGAACTCAAGTTTGTGCCTTTCCAATCCTGAACTTTGTCGCATACTTCACCAAGACCGTTTGCAGAAAGCCGGTCTTCATGACAACAACGCGCCCGGGTGTGATCGATGAGTGACGACCAATCCAAAGCCAATGCCATCGAAGAGATGCGCTTTCGCCTGTTGATTGATGCGGTAGTGGACTACGCGATCTACATGATTGATCCCGACGGGATCATCACCAGCTGGAACTCCGGCGCCAAGCGTTTCAAGGGCTACGAGGAAGCCGAAATCCTTGGCCAGCATTTCTCACGGTTTTATACCGAGAAAGATCGATTGGCCGGTTTGCCCCAGCGGGCGCTGGATACGGCAATAAGGGAAGGCCGGTTCGAAGGTGAAGGCTGGCGGGTACGCAAGGACGGCACGCACTTCTGGTCGCACGTGGTCATCGACCCGATCATCGACCCGACGGGCAAACTCCTGGGGTTTGCCAAGATCACCCGTGATCTCACCGACCGCAAAATGGCCGAGGAGACCCTCAAGCAAAGTGAGCAGCAGTTTCGCCTGCTGGTGCAAAGTGTCACGGACTACGCGATCTACATGCTTTCTCCGGAAGGACGCCTGACCAACTGGAATCCGGGTGCCCAACGCATCAAGGGATACCGGCCCGAGGAAGTGATCGGCAAGCATTTTTCGATCTTCTACACCCCTGAGGATCAGGCGGCCGGTGAGCCGCAACGGGCGCTGGCGATTGCCACGCGTGAAGGGCGCTTTGAAAACAAGGCCTGGCGCGTGCGCAAGGATGGCACGCAGTTTTTTGCTCACGTCGTGGTCGATCCGATCTGGGGCGAGACCGGCACGCTGCTGGGCTTTGCCAAGATCACCCGTGACATCACCGAAGCGACCCTGGCCCAGCAAACGCTTGAGCAAACCCGCGAAGCGTTGTTCCAGGCGCAGAAGATGCAGGCCATCGGTCAACTCAGCGGCGGGATTGCCCACGACTTCAATAATTTGCTGACGGTGATCCTCGGCAATCTGGAAATCGTGCGCAAACGGGTGGCGGACGATCCGAAGATTACCCGGCTGGTCGACAATGCCACGCAAGGCGCCTTGCGCGGTGTATCGCTGACCCAACGGATGCTGGCGTTTGCGCGGCGCCAGGAGCTCAAGTTCGAGTCCATCGAAATACCCAAACTGATCGAGGGCCTCACCGGGCTGTTGCGCAGTTCACTGGGGCCCTCGATCAAGCTCGAAACGCGTTTTACAGCGGGTCTTGAACCGGTGAAGGGGGACGTCAACCAGCTCGAACTCGCGCTGCTGAATCTCACCACCAACGCCCGAGACGCCATGCCGCATGGCGGTAGCATCGTTATCAGTGCAAGCAACGAGAAACTGCGCGATAAAAACACCTTGTCCCTGGCGCCTGGCGATTATGTCTGCCTCAGGCTCACCGATACCGGCGAGGGCATGGACCAGGCGACGCTGATTTCGGCGATGGACCCGTTCTTCACCACCAAAGGCGTCGGCAAAGGCACGGGCCTGGGGTTGTCGATGGTTCATGGGTTTATCGAACAGTTGGGCGGGCGTTTCCTCCTCAAGAGTCAGAAGGACAACGGCACGACCGCCGAGCTCTGGATACCCGTCGCCACCCACTCTTTAGTCGCCAGGCCAGTGATCGAGGACGTGCAAGTCGAACCGGTGCACAGGCTGTGCGTGTTGGTGGTGGACGACGACAGCCTGGTGCTGACCAGCACCGGTCTTTTACTTGAAGACCTGGGTCACCGGGTGATCAGCGCGGCGTCCGGCGCACAAGCCCTGGCGTTGTTCGACAACACGCCAGACATTGACTTGGTGATCACCGACATGGCCATGCCGCAGATGAGCGGTGCCCAACTGGCCCATGCACTGCGGTTGTTGAAGCCCGAGTTGCCGATTGTGCTCGCCACCGGTTACGCCGAGCGCCTCGAAGGCTTTGCCGTCGAATTGCCACGGTTGTCCAAACCCTTTACCCAACTCAACCTGGTGGAAATCATTTCTTCGGCCATGAAGTGAATTCAACGCCCCAATCCGGTCAGTCACGATGAGTCCATGGCCAGGATCAACGCCGTTTCGCTGCCCCTCGGCGATCCGGTGCAAGATCCTGGCGGGGTGTTGACCGCAGCGTGGCGGCTGCACTGAAATCCAGCTGAACTTGTCCGCGGCCGCTACTTCTAAACGCTTTCCCATTTGCTGTGTGATTGTCGTGCCCAGAATATTGACCGAAGCAACGGCTGAAGAAGCCCTGACCGAACACAACGCCAAGATGTTCGGCTCACCCAAGGAGCGTCTGGACTTTTACCGCCGCGAAATCCAGTACGAAACCAGCATCCTCGCCAACCGCACCGATGCCTACCTGGCCGCGCAATCCTTCCTGGTGATTGCCTTCGCTTCCTGCATGTCCAACCTCAATCCTGAATGGGGCAAGTTGTTCACATTGGTGGTACCGGCGTTTCTGGCGTTGCTGGGGATGCTCAGTTCGCTTAACGCCTGGCCGGGCATCCGCGCGGCCTACGACATCATTGACCACTGGCATTTCAAGCAAAGTGAGCTGCTGCGCAGCGAGCCGTTGATGGGCCTGGCTTACGACGAGTCGCCGCTGTTCAGCGAGATGGAGTCTTCTCACAAGGGCTATCGCAAGTCGTTGTTGTTCTCCGTGCGCACCCCTTGGATTTTCGCCACGTTCTGGGTGCTGCTCGGCAGCTATTCGTTTTACATCCAGGTCACCAATCCGGGGGGATGACCTGCGTTCGCCACCGGCGACGGAGCCTGTTGCTTACGCTCGATGCTCAAGCTGCTGACGCAAACGATGGGAGTTGTTGGCCGACATAGGAATCGGCGGAAAATCCTCGTTCAGCAATTGCAGATGCTCGATCGCTTCCTGAAACTTCAAATCCGCCTTTCGGCGCATCGCCTGATATTGATCAAACCGCTCCAGGTCCAGGTCGCCACCGTCCAGCATCTCGAAGGCGCAGCGGCTGAGGGCCTGGGCTTCTTCGAACATCTGGCGGTTACGTTCGAGGGCAAACGCGCGACAGGCTTTGATTTGCTCGGGGGAAGAAAATTGCATCATGACCGGCACCTTGATTGTCCGAGGTTCCTTTTAATAGGCATCGTTGCCGCAGGGGAACGTGACCTGACGGGGCCCGCATCTATTGGGCGGGGGTTAAGGTTGTGACTGTCGAGGTGCGGAGGGATTTCAAAAATTTGAAAGCGAAAATTCGATAGTTTCGTCGCGACATTGGCTGCCGAAAAATCAATTAACCTGTTTCTTGCGCCGTTCATACCGGGCGAGGGAGGGCTGAGTGCTGATCCCGTGGATAACAATGCTCAGTGCCACCACGGACAAGGTCAGGTCGGTGCACAACGTCGCGACCGACTGCCCCAACCCGTGGTTCAAGGCGTAGAACAGGTAATACAGGCTGCCGATGCCGCGAATGCCGAACCAGCCGATCAGCAGCCGTTGGCGCCACTCGAGCAACCGGCCCCATGGCATCACAGCGACGCTCAGTGGGCGGATCAGGCAAAACAGCACGGCACCGATCGGCAGCGCCCGCCAGTCCCAATGCGCGATCAACACCACGCCAAGCAACGTCACCAAAAACACTTCCATGGCCCGCTCCACCAGGCTGCCGAAAGCGAGCATGTCGCCCATCATGATGCCCGCCGCGACCTGGGTGTCTTCAAGTTGGTCGGTGTCGCCATGAACGGCGTCTTGCGGTTCGACGTTCTGGTGTCCCACCACCGCTTGCACCAGGTGCTCGGCGGGCACGCGAGAGTCGCCCGTGGACTTGACCTCTGCCTGACGCAAACCCAGGCCAGCGGCGAACACCGAGAGAAAGCCGTAGGCGTGAATCGATTCGGCGCCGACATACGCCAGGGCGATCAGCGCGAGTGCCAGGTAATCGTTCGGCGACAACGTGCTGTCGTCATTGCGGATGCGCAGCGACAGCGTCAGTCGCCCGATGCCACGGCCCATCCAGTAACCCAAGAGCAAACCGGCAGGAACCGCCCACAGCACACTGTTTAACAGCCAATCGCCGAACCAGCCGGGGTTGCCGTCGTGTTGCAACAGCAGCAAGCCGAGGATCACAAACGGGAAAGCGATGCCGTCGTTAAGCCCGGCTTCCCCGGACAAGCCGAAACGCACGCTGTCGTCATCCCGGGCGTCGTTGACCTGGACGAGGGCGGCGAGTACCGGGTCGGTCGGCGCCAGGATCGAGCCGATCAACATCGAGGCGCCCCACGACACCCCAAAGACGTAGTGCAACAGCAGACAGACTCCGCCGATGGTCAAGACCATGACCGGGCCCGCCAGGCCAAACGCAATCCGCCAGTTTTTATCCTTGAGCGGCAAGCGCAGCTTCAGCCCCGTGACAAACAACGAAAACAGCACCGCGACTTCCGTCAGGTGCTCCATCCACGTCGAGGCATCGTCGGTGTTCAGCTTCAACAGCCCAAGCCCCGCCGGCCCAATCGCCGCGCCCAACACCAGGCACACCGCCGAGGTGGTGACCGGCATCCAGCGCAGGTACGACGAGGTCAGCGCGAGCGCCAGCAACACCGCGCCCAGCACGGCCACCCATACAGTGAAACTCATAGTCGATGCTCGCGGTGGTGGGGCGCTGCGTTAAAGAATCGGCTTGCCACCGGTCACGCCATAGCGCTGACCGGTGATGTAACTCGCTTCATCCGACGCCAGCAGCACATAAATAGGCGCCACTTCCACCGGTTGCCCCGGTCGCCCCAGCGGGGTTTCGCCACCGAAGTTCTGCACTTCCTCATCAGGCATGGTCGAGACGATCAGCGGCGTCCAGATCGGTCCCGGCGCCACGCTGTTCACCCGGATGTTCTTCGGCCCGAGCATCTGCGCCAGGCCGCCGGTGAAGTTGGCAATCGCGCCTTTGGTGGTGGCATACGCAAGGAGGGTGGGTTTGGGCATGTCCGAGTTAACCGAACTGGTGTTGATGATCGAACTGCCGGGCTTCATGTGCTTCAGCGCGGCCTGACAGATCCTGAACATGGCCGTGACGTTCACATCAAACGTCATCACCCATTCTTCGTCGGGGATGTCTTCGAAGTCTTCGTGGGTCATCTGGAACGCGGCGTTGTTGACCAGTACGTCGATGCGGCCGAAACGCTCCACGGTCTTGTCGACCAGCGCCTGGCATTGCGCTTTCTGGGCGATATCACCGGGCAGTAGCAAGGCTTGGCGCCCGGCCTGCTCGACCCAGCGCGCGGTTTCTTGCGCATCTTCATGTTCATTGAGGTAGGCGATGGCGACATCCGCGCCTTCACGGGCGAAGGCGATGGCCACGGCGCGGCCGATGCCACTGTCGGCACCGGTGATCAGGGCGATCTTGCCGTCGAGCCGGCCCGACCCTGTATAGCTTTGCTCGCCGCAATCCGGGTACGGGTCCATTTTCCGCTGGGCACCGGGGACGGATTGGCTTTGTGGTTTGAAGGGTGGTTTCGGGTACTCGGTCATGGGGAAATCTCCGTTCTCAAGGCAACAGCGTCAAAGGATGGACCCTGCGCGTTTGCCTTGAGTTCGGTTGGATTTCACCTGGCCAGACTGCGCTCCATCCGCGCAATGCCTTCCTCAAGCAACGCCCGAGGGCAGCCGAAGTTCAAGCGCACGAATTGCCGGGCGTTGTCGCCAAAGTCGATGCCGGCGCTCAACCCGACTTTCGCCTTGTCGAGGAAGAACTGCTGCGGGTTGTCCAGGCCCAGCGCCGAGCAATCCAGCCACGCCAAGTACGTGCCTTGCGGGACGGTCATGGTCACACCTGGCAAACGCGTGCGAACGGCTTCCACCAGGTAATCGCGATTGCTTTGCAGGTACGTTTTCAACCCGGTCAGCCAAGGGCCGCCTTCGCTGTAGGCGACACGGGTGGCTTCCATGCCCAGCGGGTTGACGCTGTCGACCATGCCGCAGCGGGCGTGGTTGACCCGTGCCCGCAGCGCCGGGTCTTGAATGATCATGAACGAGGTCTTGAGACCGGCGATGTTGTAGGCCTTGCTCGCCGACATCAGGGTGATGGTGCGTTTGGCGATGTCCGGGCTCAGGGTGGCGGTGGGCAAGTGGACGCGGCCGTCGAAGCACAGCTCGGCGTGGATCTCGTCGGAGATGATCCACGCGTCGTGTTCCAGGCAGATGTCGGCAATCGCTTGCAATTCTTCGCGGGGGAAGACCTTGCCCAGCGGGTTGTGCGGGTTGCTCAGCAACAACGCGCCGCCACCTTTCAAGGCTTGGTTCAAGGCGTCGAGTTGGCTGGTGTAAGTGCCATCGGCCTGCGCGTCGAATTCAAGCTCGATCTTGTTCAACCCCCAGTGGCCCGGGGCGTGACGCAGTGGCGGATAGTTCGGCACCTGAACCACCACGTTCTGCTGCGGCTCGATCAGTGCCTTGAGCGCCATGTTGAAGCCCGATTCCACACCCGGCAGGAAGATCAGTTCTTCGGGCAATACGCGCCAGGCGTACTTGTTCCAGAGATCGGCGACCACGGCTGCGCGCAAGTCATCCTGAGGCACGCTGTAACCGACCATCGGGTGTTCCAGGCGTTTGCGCAGGGCTTCAACGATGACCGGCGGCGCGGCGAAGTCCATGTCGGCGACCCACATCGGCAAGACGTCGGCCGGGTAGCGGCTCCACTTGGTGCTGCCGGTGTGGTGGCGGTCGAACACCTGATCAAAATCGAAAGTCATGCTCAGTCTCGTAACAGCGTGGGTGATGGCGGCCATGATAATCGCCATGCCCCTGTGGGCGCGAGACAAAACCTGTGGGAGCGGGCTTGCTCGCGAAGGCGCTGGGTCAGCTTGCATAGAGGTTGAATTAACTGACGCTTTCGCGAGCAAGCCCGCTCCCACAGGGTTGGGTGTTGGCGGGTGATTGGGGATGGCCGACGGTCGGTTTTCACACAGGCCACGGTGCCATTGACTAGAGTTTTAAGTGTCGGCAGCCACGCTGCCGCGACCGTGTCTGCCCAAAGAAACCCGGCGAAAGTACCGGGTTTCACCTGATCAGGAGTGCACGATGGACCTCAACCGTCGTCAGTTCTTCAAGGTCGCCGGTATCGGCCTTGCGGGTTCGAGCCTCGGCGCGCTGGGAATGCTCCCAACGCCGGCCTTCGCCGAGCAAGTGCGTCATTTCAAACTCGCCCAAACCCATGAAACCCGTAACACCTGCCCGTATTGCTCGGTCGGTTGCGGCTTGATCATGTACAGCCAGGGCGACCAGGCCAAGAACGTCGCGCAAAGCATCATCCACATCGAAGGCGACGCCGACCACCCGGTCAATCGCGGCACGCTGTGCCCCAAAGGCGCGGGCCTGCTGGATTTCATTCACAGCCCCAGTCGTCTGCTGTACCCGCAGGTGCGCAAGCCCGGCAGTACCGAATGGACGCGCATCTCCTGGGATGAAGCGCTGGACCGGGTCGCCGACCTGATGAAAGCCGACCGCGACGCCAACTTCATCGAGAAGAATGCGCAAGGCCAAACGGTCAATCGCTGGCTGACCACCGGGTTCCTCGCGGCCTCGGCGGCGTCCAACGAAGCGGGTTACATCACCCACAAGGTCATTCGCAGTCTCGGCATGCTGGGGTTCGATAACCAGGCGCGTGTCTGACACGGCCCGACGGTGGCAAGTCTTGCCCCGACGTACGGCCGTGGTGCCATGACCAATACCTGGACCGATATCGCCAACGCGAACCTGATCCTGGTGATGGGCGGCAACGCAGCAGAAGCGCACCCGTGCGGCTTCAAATGGGTGACCGAAGCCAAGGCGCACAACAAGGCGCGGCTGATCGTGGTCGACCCGCGTTTTACCCGGACCGCCTCGGTGGCAGACTATTACGCGCCGATTCGCACCGGCACCGACATTGCCTTCATGGGCGGGCTGATCAATTACCTGCTGACTGAAGACAAAATCCAGCATGAGTACGTCAACGCGTACACCGACGTGTCGTTCATCGTCAAAGCCGGGTTCAGCTTCGAAGATGGGATCTTCAGCGGCTACGACGTGGCCAAGCGCAGCTATACCGACAAATCCGGCTGGGGCTATGAAATCGGCGAGGACGGCTTCGCCAAAGTCGACCCGACGCTGCAAGACCCGCGCTGCGTGTATCAGCTGATGAAAACCCACTACAGCCGGTACAACATCGACCTGGCCAGCCAGATCTGCGGCATGCCGGTGGAGGCAATCAAGAAGATCTGGGAAGAAATCGCCACCTGCTCGCAACCGGGCAAGACCATGACGATTCTGTATGCGCTGGGCTGGACGCAGCACTCGATCGGCTCGCAGATCATCCGCAGCGCCGCCATGGTGCAACTGCTGTTGGGCAACGTCGGCATGCCGGGGGGTGGCGTCAATGCCTTGCGTGGGCATTCCAATATCCAGGGCCTGACCGACCTCGGGTTGCTCTCCAACTCATTGCCGGGCTACCTGACGTTAGCGGTGGACGCCGAACAGGATTACGACGCCTACATTGCCAAACGGGCGCTCAAGCCGTTGCGTCCGGGGCAGCTGTCGTATTGGCAGAACTACGGCAAATTCCACGTCAGCCTGATGAAAGCCTGGTACGGCGCCAACGCCACGGCCGACAACCATTGGGGCTACGACTACCTGCCCAAGCTCGACATCCCGAGCTACGACATCCTGAAAATGTTCGACCAGATGGGCCAGGGCAAGGTCAACGGCTATATGTGTCAGGGCTTCAATCCGATTGCGGCGCTGCCCGACAAAAACCGGGTGATGGCGGCGCTGGCCAAACTCAAATGGCTGGTGGTGATGGACCCGTTGTCCACCGAAACCTCGGAATTCTGGAAAAACGTCGGGCCGTACAACGATGTCACCAGCGCCGACATTCAGACCGAAGTCATCCGCCTGCCGACCACCTGTTTTGCCGAAGAGGACGGTTCGCTGGTCAACAGCAGTCGCTGGCTGCAATGGCACTGGAAAGGCGCGGACGGCCCCGGCGAAGCGCAGACTGACATTCGCATCATGGCCGAATTGTTCCTGCGCCTGCGCCAGCGTTACCAGGCCAATGGCGGCGCGTATGCCGAGCCGATCCTGAAACTGGCGTGGTCGTACAAGATTGCCGATGAACCTTCGCCGGAAGAACTGGCCAAGGAAATCAACGGCTACGCCACCACGGATTTCACCGATGCCACTGGCGCGGCGATCAAGGGCAACGCGCAACTGAGCGGTTTTGCGCAACTCAAGGACGACGGCAGCACTGCGTCCGGTTGCTGGATTTTCTGCGGCAGCTGGACCGAAACGGGCAATCAGATGGCTCGCCGCGACAACAGCGATCCGTACGGCATGAAGCAGCACCTGGGCTGGGCGTGGGCCTGGCCGATGAACCGGCGGATTCTCTACAACCGCGCCTCGGCGGACCTGGCCGGCAAACCGTGGGCCGAGAACAAGCGGCTGGTGTGGTGGAACGGCAAGGTCTGGACCGGCACCGACGTACCGGATTACAAGGCCGACTCGGCGCCGGACGCCGGGATGAACCCGTTCATCATGAACCCCGAAGGCGTGGCGCGATTCTTCGCCGTCGACAAGATGAACGAGGGGCCATTCCCCGAGCACTACGAACCGTTCGAGACGCCCATCGGCATCAACCCGCTGCACCCCAACAACAAGAAAGCCACCAGTAACCCGGCGGCACGGATCTTCGATTCGGTGTGGGACACCCTCGGCGTGGCCAAGGATTACCCGTACGCGGCCACCAGTTACCGGCTGACCGAGCATTTCCACTTCTGGAGCAAGCATTGCAAGCTCAACGCGATTGCCCAACCGGAGCAATTCGTCGAGATCGGTGAAGTGCTGGCGAACGAGAAGGGCATCGTCGCCGGCGACAAAGTCCGGGTCAGCAGCAAGCGCGGCTTCATCGAAGCGGTGGCGGTGGTCACCAAGCGCATTCGGCCGTTGCAGGTCAACGGGCAAGTGGTGCACCACATCGGCATTCCGTTGCATTGGGGCTTTACCGGGCTCACGCGGCACGGCTATCTCACTAACACCCTGGTGCCGTTCCTCGGCGATGGCAATTCGCAAACCCCGGAATCCAAGTCGTTCCTGGTCAACGTGGAGAAAGTCTAATGGCTAGCCAAGACATCATCGCCCGTTCGGCCACCACCACGGTGCCGTCGTCAGTGCGCAATCAGGAGGAAGTCGCCAAGCTGATCGACACCACCAAATGCATTGGCTGCAAGGCGTGCCAGGTCGCGTGCTCGGAATGGAACGAGTTGCGCGACGAAGTCGGTCACAACCTTGGCACCTACGACAACCCGCACGACCTCAGCGCCGAAACCTGGACCCTGATGCGCTTCACCGAGCATGAAACCGACGCCGGCAACCTCGAGTGGCTGATCCGCAAGGACGGCTGCATGCACTGCGCCGAGCCCGGTTGCCTGGCGGCGTGCCCCAGCCCCGGGGCAATCATCAAACACGCGAATGGCATCGTCGATTTCGACCAGGACCACTGCATCGGCTGCGGTTATTGCATCACCGGTTGCCCGTTCAACATCCCGCGGATCTCGCAAAAGGATCACAAGGCCTATAAATGCACGCTGTGTTCGGACCGGGTCGAAGTGGGCCTGGAACCGGCCTGCGTCAAAACCTGCCCGACCGGCGCCATTGTTTTCGGCAGCAAGGAAGACATGAAGGAACACGCCGCCGAACGCATCGTCGACCTGAAAAGTCGCGGCTTCGAGAACGCCGGTTTATACGACCCGGCCGGGGTCGGCGGCACGCACGTGATGTACGTGCTGCACCATGCCGACACGCCGCAGGTGTACGCCGGGCTGGCCAAGGACCCGACGATCAGCCCGTTGGTGGAATTGTGGAAAGGCGTGAGCAAACCCTTGGGCTTGCTCGCCATGGGCCTGGCGGTGCTGGCCGGGTTCTTCCATTACGTGCGCATCGGGCCGCAGGTGGTGGAAGAGGACGAGTTGCCGCCGTTCAAAGACCCGGCGGTGCATGAAATCGATCCGTCGGTGCACATCGTTGATCCGCGCGGGGAGGACAGACCATGATCCGCAAGCAGATCCTGCGCTATACCGCTAACCAGCGGACCAACCACTGGCTGGTGGCGATCCTGTTTTTCATGGCGGCGCTGTCGGGACTGGCGCTGTTTCACCCGGCGCTGTTCTGGCTGAGCAACCTGTTTGGCGGCGGGCCGTGGACACGGGTGCTGCATCCGTTCATGGGCGTGCTGATGTTTTTGCTGTTCCTCGGGCTGGTGATTCGCTTCTGGCGGGCCAATTTCTTTATTCGCAACGATGGGCTGTGGCTCAAGCGGATAGGCCGGGTGATTCAGAACGAGGAGGAGGGCGTGCCGCCCGTTGGCAAGTACAACCCGGGGCAGAAGCTGCTGTTCTGGACCTTGCTGGCCTGCATGCTGGGGCTGCTGTTCAGCGGACTGGTAATCTGGCGCGCCTATTTCAGCGTGTATTTCGGCATCACCGCCATTCGCTGGGCCATGCTGCTGCATGCGCTGGCCGGGTTTGTGCTGGTGCTGAGCATCATCATTCACATCTACGCCGGGATCTGGATCAAAGGCTCGATCAGCGCGATGTTGCATGGTTGGGTCAGCCGCGCCTGGGCGAAAAAACACCATGAACTCTGGTACCGCGAAGTGACGCGTGACGACGTTCCCGAGCGGCCGGCCAGCAAAAAAGGATAAGCACTTGGCAACGATTCTTGAGCCTGGCGAGATCGAAGCAGCGGCGAGTTCACCGCCGTTTTTGCATGTGCCACCGCGTCATCTGTTCACGCTGCGGGCGTTGGGGCTGGAGCGCCTGGCCGAGGGGCATCCGCTCGCTGATTACCTGCGGCTGGTGGCCGGGCTGTGTCATCTGCAACAGGAATTGCTGGATGACCTGCCGGTTGACGTATTGCCTGACCCCGAACGGCTGAAAATCTGCCAGCAACAGGGTTTGCCGCCGTACGCCGCTGACAGCCTGGTGCGCGAGGGTGAATGGCTGCCGTTTCTGTACGCGCTGTTGCTGCGCTATAAGCCACCGCCTCAACCGGCGGTCAAAAGTGCGATCAACACGCTGCTATCGGCCAACCCCGGACAGCTCAAGGCCTGGGGCGTTGCGCTGGTCAGCGGGCAATACTCGTTGTTGCCCGCCGAAGTGGTGCCGTTTCTCGGCGCGGCGCTGCAAGTGACCTGGAGCCATTGGTTGCTGGACACGCCGAACCTCGAACTCAAGCCCGGCGACAGCCTCAGCCAATGCCCGGCCTGTGGTTCGCCCGCCATGGCCGGGGTCATTCGCCAGCGCGGAAAATACAACGGTTTGCGTTATCTGGTGTGCTCGTTGTGTGCCTGCGAATGGCACGTGGTGCGGGTCAAGTGCGTTTATTGCGAACAGAGCAAAGGCCTGGAATACCTCAGCCTCGATGACGACCGCCATGCCGCCAATCAAGCGCCGTTACGCGCCGAAGTCTGCCCCGGTTGTCACAGCTACTTGAAGTTGCTGTACCTGGAAAACGACGCCGACGCCGAAGCGCTGTCGACCGACCTGAGCAGCCTGATGCTGGACATGCGCCTGGAGCAGGAAGGTTATCAACGGCTGGCGCCGAATCTGCTGTTGGCGCCCGGTGGCGACTGACGGTGAAAGAACATCGTCCGGGGTTCGGCGGCGTTCAATCAATCGTCTTCGCGAGCAAGCTCGCGCCCACAAGGGTCCGGTGTTTATACATCCAATGCGGGAGCGCGCCTGCGGGGGAAAAGATTCAGCGTCTACACTCAGGCGGTCAGTCGTTTTCAGGGGTGCCGGATGTCCGCCAGATCCACCAGCCAAGCCTTGCGGCTGCCTTCCATCGACAGTTTGTTGCGCCACGCGGCGTGTCAGCCGTTGGCCGAGCGCTATGGGCGCGATGCGCTGCTGGCCAGTCTTCGGCAGTTACTCGATGACTTGCGTGAGCCGGTACTGGCCGGTCAACTCGACGCCGTCGAACTTGCCCCCGAGGTGTTGGCGGGCAGGGCCGGCGAACGCCTGGCCACTCAGCATCGCAGCCACGTGCGTCGCGTGTTCAACCTGACCGGCACGGTGCTGCACACCAATCTGGGTCGCGCGCTGTTGCCGGAGGAAGCGATTGAAGCGGTGCAAATGGCCGCGCGGTATCCGCTCAACCTCGAATTCGACCTGCACAGCGGCAAGCGCGGCGACCGCGATGACCTGATCGAAGGGCTGATTCGCGAGCTGACCGGCGCCGAAGCGGTGACCGTGGTCAACAACAATGCCGCCGCGGTGCTGCTGACGCTCAACAGTCTGGGCGCGCGCAAGGAAGGCATCATTTCGCGCGGTGAGTTGATCGAGATTGGCGGCGCGTTTCGCATTCCGGACATCATGGCCCGCGCCGGGGTGAAGCTGCACGAGGTCGGTACCACCAATCGCACCCACGCCAAGGACTATGAAGCGGCCATCAACCCGCGCAGCGGCCTGGTGATGCGCGTGCATGCCAGCAATTACAACATTCAGGGTTTCACCACCCGCGTGTCGACCGCCGAGTTGGCGACGCTGGCGCACCAACACGGTTTGCCGCTGCTCGAGGACCTGGGCAGCGGCAGTCTGCTGGACCTCACGCGTTGGGGGCTGCCGGCAGAGCCGACGGTGCGTCAGGCGCTGGTGGATGGCGCGGACATCGTCACTTTCAGCGGCGATAAATTGCTCGGCGGTCCGCAGGCCGGGTTGATCGTCGGCCGCAAAGAACTGATCGCCAAAATCAAAAAAAACCCGCTCAAGCGTGCACTGCGCGTCGACAAACTGACCCTCGCCGCGCTTGAAGCGGTGCTGGGCTTGTATCGCAACCCGGATCGACTGGCGGAGCGACTGCCCAGTTTGCGCCTGCTGACCCGAGCGCAAGCCGACATCCTCGCCCAGGCCGAACGCCTGCAACCGTCGTTGGCCAAGGTCCTGGGCGAAGGCTGGAGCCTCGGCGCGGTGTCGGCGCTGGGCATGATCGGCAGCGGCAGCCAACCGGTCGCGCGCCTGCCGAGTGCGGCGTTGTGCCTGCGGCCGAATGTGACCAAACGCCTGCGCGGGCGGCAATTGCTGGCGCTTGAAACGGCGTTTCGGCAGTTGGCGATTCCGGTGCTCGGGCGCCTGGACGATGACGCATTGTGGCTGGACTTGCGGCAACTGGACGATGAAGCGGCGTGGCTGGCGCAACTCGATCAACTGCGGGTGCCAGGGTGATTGTCGGCACCGCCGGGCACATCGACCACGGCAAGACTGCGTTGCTGCAAGCACTGACTGGTCAGGCCGGTGATCGGCGCCCGCAGGAACGCGAACGCGGCATGACCATTGACCTCGGTTATCTCTACGCGGCACTTGAGCCGGGCGCAGCGCTGACCGGTTTTATCGATGTGCCGGGGCATGAGCGCTTCACCCACAACATGCTGGCCGGCGCGCAAGGCATTGATCTGGTGTTGCTGGTGGTCGCGGCGGATGACGGCGTGATGCCGCAGACGCGCGAGCATCTGGCGATTGTCGAACTGCTGGGCATTCCTCGGGCGTTGATTGCTATCACCAAATGCGACCGGGTGGAGGCGGCCAGAGTGCAGGTCGTGCGCGAGCAAATCGACAGCTTGCTGGCGCCCGGACCGTTTGCCGACGCGCCGCAGTTTGCGCTGTCGAGTGTGACCGGGGAGGGCATCGACACCCTGCGCCAAGCCTTGCTTGAGGCACAAAAAGACGTGCTTCAGCGCAGCACCGGCGGCGGTTTTCGACTGGCCATCGATCGTGCGTTTAGCGTGGCGGGCGCAGGGATCGTGGTCACCGGCACCGCGTTGTCGGGGCAAGTGGCCGTGGGCGATACGCTGCTGCTCGGCCCGCAGGGCAAACCGGTGCGTGTTCGCGGCTTGCACGCACAGAATCAGCCGGCCGAGGTCGCAATGGCCGGGCAGCGGGTGGCGCTGAACCTGAGCGCGGAGCGTCTGGCGCTGGAGCAGATTCATCGCGGCCAGTGGCTGTTGGCGGATTGGCTGTTCGCACCGACCCGGCGGCTGGACATCGAGCTGCGCTTGCTGGCCAGCGAGTCAAAACCGTTCGAGCATTTTCAACCGGTGCATGTGCATCTGGGCACGCAAGACGTGACGGGGCGGGTGGCGCTGCTGGAGGGCGCAAGCCTGGCGCCGGGGGCGCGGATGTTTGCGCAAATCCTGCTGAATGCGCCCGTGCATGCGGTGCAGGGCGATCCGTTGATTCTGCGCGATCAGAGTGCTCAGCGAACCTTGGGCGGTGGCCGCGTCCTCGACCCGTTTGCGCCGACCCGCCAACGTCGAAGTCCTGAGCGATTGGCGCAGCTACAAGCGCTCGCGACGTTCGCCAATCTGGAAGCAATATGGCCGGCGTTGTTGGCCAACAGCGACAGCGGGCTTGCTCCGCAGCAGCTCGAACGCCAGTTCAATCGGCCACGCAGCGGCTGGGTGTTGCCCGATGACGTGCGCCTGATCGATACGCGTCAAGGCCCGTTGCTGTTCAGTGTCGCCCGTTGGGATGCGCTGAAAACGCCGCTGCTGGAACACCTCGCACGCTTTCATCAACTCGAACCGGATCAGATGGGCCCGGACCGTGATCGCCTGCGCCGCTTCACCGGCACCGCGCTGGATCGACCGACGTTTATCAGCCTGCTCGACGAATTACTCGCCAGCGGTGCCATCGTCGCCAGCGGGCCGTGGCTGCATCTGCCCGAGCATCAGGTGCGTTTGAGCGAAGACGATGAAACGCTGTGGCAGCAGCTGGAGCCGCAGTTCGAACAAGCCGGTTTTGATGCGCCGTGGGTCCGCAACCTCGGACACGATGAGGCCTCGGTGCGTTTGCTGCTGCGCAAAATGGCGCGGTTGGGCCTGCTGCACCAAGTGGTCCGTGACCTGTTTTACACCGACGCGATGCTCCGTCGATTGGCGGCTATGCTTGTGCAACTGGCGGCGCAGAACCCGGTGATTCAGGTCAGCGAGTTCCGCGACGCGGCAGGGTTGGGGCGCAAGCGCAGCATTCAGATTCTCGAATACTTCGACCGGATCGGCCTGACGCGACGCCTCGGCGACAGACGCCAGGTGCGGTTCGACAGCGCCCTGGCCCAGGCAAACGATCACTGATTTCAAGGAAGGCAATCGCGCCCGGTGGCGCGGCCGGGCTTCAAACCCGGTTGGGGACGGCATCCGTTCCCGGGCAGGTTCGACTCCGGCTGCCTTCCGCCATTTCTGCGCTCAAGTGCCCGAAACGTTTGGCGTGCAGCGCGGCGATACCGATATTGAGCGTCTATGCTGGGCTTACCCCGCCCACAAACGACCTGCAAGGAGGCACCCATGGTGCCCGTACCTTTCACCGAGAAGACGTTGACGCGCAGCCTGCTCGATGTACTGATCCGCGCCGGTTTGATCGCCATCCTGGTGCTGTTCTGCTTTGAGATTTTCCAGCCGTTTCGCGATTTGATGCTGTGGTCGCTGATCCTCGCGATCACTCTCTATCCGCTGCAAGAACGGCTGAAAGGGCCGCTCGGGCAAAAAGAAGGGCGGATTGCGACGTTGATCGTGCTGATTGCCATCGTGATACTGATGGTGCCGATTTACCTGCTGGGGACTTCGATTGCCGACTCCGTCGAGCACGCCATGAGCACCGTAAAGGCAGGCGGGTTCCATATTCCGCCGCCTGCCGAATCCGTCGCCAGTTGGCCGGTAGTAGGCAAACCGCTGTCGGACGTATGGCTGCAGGCCTCCACGGACCTGCCCGACCTGACCGCGAAATACATTCCGCAGATCAAACACGCCAGCCTGGGCCTGCTGGGCAAACTCGCCGGGGTCGGCATGGGTTTTCTTACGTTCATTTTTGCGCTGATCATCGCCGGGGTGTTCATGGCCCATGGCGCAGCCGGTAGTCGTAGCGCCGTGCAAATTGCTTCGCGCGTCAGCGGTCCGGCCAAGGGCCCGCAACTCGCCGAGCTGTGCACCGCGACCATTCGCGCCGTGGCGTTGGGCGTGGTCGGTATCGCGTTCATTCAGATGTTGCTGGTGGGGCTCGGGTTTGTGTTCAAAGGTGTTCCCGGCGCCGGGTTACTGGCCTTGGCGGTGTTGCTGCTGGGGATCATGCAACTGCCGGTGACGCTGATTACGGTGCCGGTGATTGCCTATGTGATCGGCACCGAAGGGGTCAGCACCACGACCATTATTTTCTCCATTTATGTGTTCATTGCCGGGCTGGTCGACAACGTGCTCAAGCCATTGCTTCTCGGGCGCGGGGTGGACGTGCCGATGCCGGTGGTGCTGATCGGAGCGTTGGGCGGCATGGTCACCAGCGGAATCATCGGCTTGTTTATCGGGCCGGTGGTGCTCGCGGTCGGGTATCAGTTGTTCTGGCAATGGGTGCAGGATCAACCCGAGGGCGCGCCACCAATTTGAAGGCAAGGTTGCTTGTGTGAAATTATTGCTGTAGTTTTTCATGAAATTATAAATAGATAATTTCATGAGGGCGGTATGTTCCAGCAATCCACGCAGCATGTCGCCAGCTATTACGCCCACAGTTGCGCTGATCGCCTGACCACTCGAGCTGAACTGGCAGGTGAGCACGACACCGATGTAGTGATCGTCGGCGCCGGGTTTAGCGGGTTGCATACGGCATTGCGCCTGGCCCTGGCCGGCAAGCGTGTGACGTTGCTGGAAGCCAGTCGGGTGGCGTGGGCCGCCTCGGGGCGCAATGGCGGTCAGGCGATTCTCGGCTGGTCGTGCGACATGCCACCGCTGGAGGCGGCGCTCGGTTACGAACGCGCCCGACGCTTGTGGGACGGCATGCGTTGGGCCGCGCAGGAGTCGCGTGAGTTGCCTGGGCGTTATGGTTTCGACTGCGACTATCGCGCCGGCCATTTGTGGACGTCAGTGATGCCGCGCCGGGTCAGTCTGTTGACCGAGTGGCAGCACGAAGCCAGTCACAAGTGGGGTCACGACGGTTTGCAGTTCATCCCGCGTGAGCAGTTACCGCAATGGATCGCCAGCGAGCGTTATCAGGCCGGTCTCTACGACCCCGAAGGCGGGCACCTGAACCCACTGAAACTGGCGCTCGGCCTCGCGGCGGCGATTGAACGGGCCGGCGGCCGCATTCATGAGCAGAGCAAAGCGCTGAGTTATCGAGAGGAGGGCGGTCGGTGGCGGGTCAACACCGAGCGCGGATCGATTCGCGCAGACGTTCTGGTGCTGGCGTGCAATGCCTATCTCGACGAACTCGACCCGCAACTGGCCCGTTGCGTGTTGCCGGTCGGCACCTATCAAGTGGCCACCGAGCCGCTGACGCCCGAGCAGGCCACGGCGTTATTGCCGAGCGACGTCTGCGTCACCGACAACCAATTCGTTCTCGACTATTTCCGTCGCACGCCGGACCACCGATTGCTGTTCGGCGGTGGCTGCACCTATCTGGGCGGCATGCCCAACGACATCGCTGGCGCGACTCGGCCGTTTCTGGAGCGCGTATTTCCGCAGCTCAAAGGCGTGGCGCTGGAATTCGCCTGGGGCGGGCACATCGACCTGACACTCAAACGTACCCCCGACATTGGCGGCAGCGGCAATCGCTATTGGCTGCAAGGTTATTCCGGGCATGGCGTGCTGCCGACGCTGGCCGCCGCCCGTGCAGTGTCTGACGCGATTCTCGGTCAGACCGATGAACTGGCGTTGTACCAAGGCCTGGAGAACGGCCGCTTTCCCGGAGGCAAATACCTGGCCGCGCCGCTGGAAGCCATCGGCAAGGCGTGGTATCGACTGCGCGACAGTATTTGAGGAACTCCGTACATGGACAAGCAAGAAGAAATCGCTGCGCTGGCGATCCTGATTCACGACCTGCGCAAGCACAAGAAATACACGTTGAAAGACCTGGCCGACCAGATCGGCCGCTCGGTCGGCTTTTTGTCGCAGGTCGAACGGGGCCTGTCGCGGCCCACCGTGGCCGATCTGACAGCGATCAGTGAAACCCTCTGCGTGCCCACCACCTACTTCTACAGCTTGCCAAAGCCCAAGGAATTGCCTTGGGTCACGCGGCCGGACGAGCGCCGCACGCTGTATTACGCGAACGGCATCACCGACATTTTGGTGTCGCCGAAAATCCGCGCGTCGTTTTCGATGCTTGAAAGTCACCTCGAAGCGGGCGCCAGCAGTGGCGACCGGCACCTGACGGACAGCTCGGAGCAGGGCGGTTACGTGCTTGAAGGGGAGTTGACGCTGTGGCTGGGCGACGACGATCCGGTGATCTTGAGCGCTGGCGACAGTTTCCAGTTCGACAGCCACACCCGTTGCCGCTACGGCAACCTTTCCGAACAACTCACGCGAGTGCTTTGGGTTTACACCTGAGAACCAACCAAGGACCAACCATGATGGATGCTGTCTGCTCTGACCTGCTGGCTGAAGTGCGTGCCTTTCGCCAACGCTATCCCGACGTGCGTTATGTCGACCTGATTGCCCTGGACATTCCGGGGCATTTCTACGGCAAGCGTTATCCCGTGGATATGTTGGAAAAAGTGGCGGCCGGCAGCGCGCTCAAGCTGCCGCAAAACTGCGTGCTGCTGGGGGTGCAAGGCGGCCTGTTCAAGATTGGTGATTACTGCTTCAACGACGGCGACCCGGATGCGGTGCGGCGCTTGGTGCCGGGCACACTGCAACCGGTGACCTGGGAAGCGCAATCGCTGGGGCAGATGTTGATCACCTCGGACGGCACCGACCAGCCGATCGTGTTCGAACCCCGCCAGGTCCTGGCACACGTGCTGGAACGGCTGGCGGGCAAGGGCATTCATCCCGTGGTGGCGTTCGAGCTGGAGTTCTACCTGTTCGACAGACAGCTGCGCGACGGACTGCCACAGTTTCCCCGCGACGGGCTGACGGACGATGCCGATGATCAACCGAACATGCACATCGAGCGCCTGTCACGGTTTGCGCCGGTGCTGGATGACATGGTCGAAGCGGCGCGCGCGCAGGGTATCGACACTACGGTGATCACTGCCGAACTGGGTCCGGGCCAGTTCGAGATCAATTTCGGGCATCTCGACGACGGGTTGCGGGCCGCCGACTGGGCGGCGCTGTTTTGTCGCAGCAGCCGTGGCGTGGCGCTGAAACACGGTTACCGCGCCAGTTTCATGGCCAAGCCTTACTTGCAGCATCCGGGCAGCGGCATGCATGTGCATGTCAGTCTTTATGACGCGGCCGGCAGTAACATCCTCGCGGCCAATCAGCAGCAACCGTTGCGTCACGCCGTGGCCGGGTGTCTGGAGTTGTTGCCGCACTGCATGCCGGTCTTCGCGCCGAACCAGAACGCCTTTCGCCGGTTGGGCGGCACCACCAACGTGGCCAATCAAGCGAGCTGGGGGTTCGAGGACCGCGATGCCTGCCTGCGGATTCCTGAATCGGATGCGAAGAACCTGCGGATCGAACATCGCCTGGCCGGCGCGGACGCCAATCCTTATCTGGTGTTGGCGGCGATTCTGGTGGGGCTTGAACATGGGTTGGACGCGGGCAAAGAGCCGATCCCGCCGTTGAATGATGATCGCAACAGCGGCGTCGGTTTCCCGCTGGAAATGCTCGATGCCGTCCGTGTCATGCAGCATCAGCCGCAACTTCGCGAAGGCCTTGGCGCCGAGTTTGTGGACGTGTATTGCGAGAACAAACGACAGGACCATCTGGCATTCATGCAGGAGATCAGTGCGCGGGAGTATCGCTGGTATTTGTAAGCGGGGGGTGGGGGCTTTAGCCAATTGGCTCGGCGGTACACTTCATTGCCACCGAGCCTGGCTTCTGGAACAGCACAAGGTCGTCGTTTTGCCAGAAGCTGTAATTGCCTTGGGAATCCTTGCCCGTGTATCGCGCGCCAGAATCACTTGGCACCTGGCTCAGGGTGATCGAGGCATTGGCCCATCTCAGGTACACAACGCCGGGCTGGGTGGTAAAGAAGGTGGCGGCAATCAGCGCGTTAAGCCCGGCACAGCGATACGCCAGCGGGCCTTCCGTGAGCCGGTCCGGGTCTTTGGTGCGCACAATCGCCGAGCCTTGGCGCAGTTGAAAGGCGCGTTCGGCGTAACTGCGAATAACGCACGTTTTGGGCACTGGGTCGGCAGCGCACTGATTGCGCGCATCGATCCAGAACTGTTGGTCGATGGTGACCTTGTCCGGACGCGGTACTGAATGTTCATCAGTGAGTGCCAGGCGATAGAGACGTGTCAGCTCGACATCCATCTGCGCCAGTTGTGAGTCGCGACAGATCAGCTTTTCGACAGCGACCTTTGTACTGGTGCAGTCGAAACTGGTTTTGAAGATGGCCGGGGTGGACGCTGCAGTGGCACAGGTGCTCGTCGCCACATAGACACCAGCAGCGAACAGGCAGGTGAAAAGCGCCGTGAGGGTTTTCATGTTGGCGTTACCCAGATCATGACGTGCTGCCCGGATTGCCATGGAGCTATTGATACTAGCTGAAAAGCCCTATGAGAGAAGTTCCACCCTGTTAGAGTGCGCATCAATCTCTGTTCAGATCGTTATGTGAAGAATGAATCGTTCGCTGTTTGTCTCTCTAGATGGGCCCAAGGGAACCGGCAAAACCACACTGTTGGAGGCCGTTACGAAAGCACTGAGGGCAGACAATAAAAAGGTGATCCGACTTTGCGAGAAAAAAAGCGATCCCTTCAGGGCTGAAACAATGGCCCTCGTTAACAAACTCGTCAGAAATCCCTCTCGGGATTTGGAGTTGAGGGTATGTGAACGCTTTGCGGATAGTCGTACCTGGATCTCTCGGCACGTGCTGGCTAAACAGCCACCAGGCAGCATCATCTTGATCGATCGCTGGTACCCGTCTGATGCCGCGTTCCGCCGGACAATCCCGTTTTCGCAGATTCTGCAGCTAAACATGGATCGAAACGTGCAAGTGCCAGACCTGCATGTCGGGGTTGTCACCGACCCTGATATTTCATGGGCGAGGGCAGCGGCACGCCGGCGTGGGTTGAGCAGTACGGTGATCCATAAGCTGGAAGAACATGTCGCGTGTACCAGGGCGTTCGAGCAAGCGATTGCAGATCACGGCTGGGTTTTATGCCGGAATGAAGGCACCATCGAAGACGCAACGATGCAGGTGATTTCTGAGATTTATAGAGTCCTTCAATGCTCCGTAGGTGAAATTCACTGCGCCGGCCTTGATGCGGTTGAGATAGCCGCAGACATGGATCGCTAGCAGGATCGAAGGGGGGATCAGCCTGGCGTTGCGATCAAGCCTTTGCGAACGAGCCACTCAAGAACAAGTGCGGCAATAGCGTCGCTATTGTTGTCAGCCATCAATGCGTGACTGTTTCCATGGATTCCGCGCTCAGGCAGAACAATCCATTCAACGTCAACATTTGCCGCCCTCAAGGCCTCGGCCCAACGATGTGCGGCGGGCATAGAGTGTACCCAGAACGGATTTACATCCAGATAGTCGCCCCACACAAACAGATGTGGGACGCCACGCAACACCATCGGGTCGTATTGCAGAGGGTCAGGCGCGCCTGAAGGCTCCAGCGAGATGACGGCTTTTACCTGCTCCGGAGAATGCAGCGCCGCCGTCATTCCAAAATTGCCACCCTGGCTGTGAGTCAGCAGAATCGAATGCCCCATACGTGCGATCAATGCGTCGTACGCCCGCTGCGTCCGCACATTATTCGTCGCCCAGCGAGGCACAAACTGATTCATGAATGATTCGAAGTGCGCAGCGTCAAAGCGTAGATCGCTGTAAGGACGGCGCAAAACCGGATCGACGTTCCACGAGCCAGCCGGGCCGAAGCGAAAGGTCTCTTCCCACGCCTCCCGTGCTGTACGGAAGTAGGGGACCTCGTCATAAATTTGAGGGTAGGGTGCCCACGATGCGCGGCCGCGTTCTACTGCGTCCGATACGTACACATCGAAACCCGCACGCAAGAAGAACATCTGCCATCCAGGCCGGCCGTCGGGCGTCGTTTCCCAATTGACGCCTGTCATGCCACCTCCATGCCACAACATCAAAGGGCATGAACCGCGAGGCGCAGCAAGTTTCACGTACTGCACGTACATCTGACCGACGACGATTTCACCGTTTTGCTCAATGGGATGAGCAGGGCCATTCAAGGTACTGACGCGCGCCCTTTTTGGCATCCCCGACAAACTAACCACCTCACCGCCGACAAAAAAACTGCCAATTTCATGAATGACGAGTGGAGCCTCGGTGGTCGTACTTTCTTCAGATTCATCTTTAGTTTTCATAGGAATTGCTCAACGCCATGATCAGCTAGCCCTTTGAGATGCCGACGACTATTACGGTTCTAATCGCCGAGAAAATCGTGAGTGCCATGAACACGAAAAACTTGGCCCGTTGAGAGAGTGGACGTCAGAAACGGATTTGTCGAATCAGTGCCTAACGAGGCTTATGAACATTTCTACCATGACACATTATTTAACATAATATACATTACACGTAACAAAGTATTTCATGATTACCCCGGTGTGACTGTCGAGATTATTGAAATGTGAGAAAAACGGCAAAAAATGAGAATGGTGCCAAATCAAGACCTTAGTTTTTGCATTTCATCCGGTACCTCACGAATTCTCAGCAAAATATGAGGATCTGGCAGCCAGAACGCTCGGAAGAATTTTCTTGGCTGTGTGGCCGCGCGGCCTTTGCCGTCGCTGTAATGCCTAATTTTACGTCATCCACAGCGAATCCAAAAACATCGCCTCCGACTGCGTGATCGCACACCGCATGCGAGATCGCTTATTCGTTTGATTTAAGGAGTCTTTTTAGGGAGCGCTTGTTCGTTTACGGCATTACACACGTCAGAAATCCACACGTACACGCGTCGCTGTGTGAAAACTGGAGCGTATCGCGTGGACTGGTTGCGCAGATCTAAAGCGCTGCCACATCAGATTTAAAGCCCGGTGAGGCCTCTTCCTTTCTTCATGGCGGTGTCTGCCACCACATGCTTGAATGCCGCTCTACAAACGTGCCTTACCAATTGACGGAGATATTGCATGTGGCTGTGTACAGAATGGAAAATCGACTGGGACGCCGTAGCGGCTGTGGCGACGTCTGCTGCTGCAACAATCGCACTTATTATCTGGAGCTTTGATAAAGCTCAAAGAAAACGTGAACGGGCCGCAAGCGCAAAGCTCCTAGCTCAGATCATGACAACACCCGTTGGAGCTACCCAGATAGAGATCGCGAAATTCAGATGCTACGTAGTGCCCTCTGATGGCGATCAAACCTATGTGGTGGATTTGCTAAATGATGAAAACGCACGGAAAGATCTGGCTGCTCAAGCCACGAAGATCACGATCGAACTGCCATCTCAATTCTTAGATAAAGCTGACATTTTCAGTGAGGCAGTCAACAACAGGCTTGCCAATGCTTTCTCACAAGTGAACCGCCTAAAAAAGATGTCCAGCCTCCTGGGTGATCTACCAAACTCAGCAATGGTGGACGAAATTTCTCAGCACCTTATGGCTGTGCTCAACCAAATCAAAGAGTCAGAACAAGCCACAATGGAAGCTTTCCAAGCCCTTTTAAAGGCCGGAAAGTGAGCTTGAATTAGACTCACGCCCCCTCCTCACGAATAATATAGAGATATAACTCAACTAAACATCCATTTAGTTGAGTTATAAGGCTATCTGCTGTCGAGCATGAAATCTCCGGTTACTGTCAGTTTTTTCTAAAGTCGATGCTCAACTATTTTTTGGGAGTAAGATTTTAACTAACCTGGCAATAGGTGCGAGGTTCGAGCCGGCGAAAAGTGCGGTAATCCGGAGCACTACATGCCCAGTATGCATCAACTTGCAAGGCCCGCAGGGTGTGCTCCTGCCACGCTAATGAGCGGCTCGTCGCGTGACGCGCTCTTTCAGGCCGACGCTGCTCACTAAACCACGATGCAGCTTTGCTCAAAGCTCAAACGCGGCCCTTTAGGACGAACTTTCTCTCTGTCGCCATAGCCAAGACTGCAGAGAAAATTGCTTTTCCAGCGACCGTCCGGGAAAAACTCCTGATCAAGTCTGGCGCTATCGAAACCGGACATGGGGCCGCAATCCAATCCTAGCGCCCGCGCGGCCAATATCATGTAAGCGCCCTGCAAGCTGCCGTTACGAAAAGCTATCGTAGCGGCTGCTGCAGGATCATCTCGCAGCATGGCTGCCAGGTCGTACGCAGTGAACAACTGGGGAAGGAACTCAATAAATTGCGTATCGATGGCGATAATCACCGTCACTGGCGCCGCCAGAACTTTCTCGCCATTAGCCCCCTTGAGTGCCGGAAGCATACGTTGCTTGCCCTCCTCCGACTGCACAAAGAGAAACCGCGCAGGGTTGCAGTTGTTGGCGGTCGGGCCTTGCCT